>CAMLSI010000072.1 GCA_946482585.1 uncultured Lysobacteraceae bacterium | reverse complement strand
GCGGCAAACTGAGCCGTCGCCGGCGCGGCGAATGTCATGAGCAGCCACACCGCGCAACGCCGCTTCATGGCCGCGCCGCGTCGCTCGCGCCGATCGGCACGGCGGTCATGCGCGCGTGCGTCGCCCGCCAGGCGAACCCGAGCGCGACGACGAGCAACAAGGCGGCGACGAGGAATGCCGCGCCCGGCAGGTGCAGCGGCGAATCCGGCGCGATGCTCCAGCCGAAGATCTGCGTGTAGAGCCCGGGGCCGATGATGCCGGCGAAGCTCGTGAGCCCCGCGAGCGCGCCTTGCAGGCGGCCTTGCTCGCTCGGGTCGACCTGGCGCGTGACCAGCGCCTGCGTCGCGGGTCCGGCGCAACCCCAGAGCGCGAGCAGCGGAATCGCCGCGAGCGAGATCCAGCCCGTCGCGGCGAATCCCTGCCAGGCGAAGCCGAGGGTGCCGAACACGAGTCCCGCGAAGATCGCGCGGCGTTCGCCGAAGCGGCGCACGATGTGCGCGACCAGGAGAGCCTGCACGATGCCGTTGCAGACGCCGACGAAACCGAGCGTATAGCCGACTTCCTTCGGCCCCCAGCCGTAGCGGTAGTCGGCGTACAGCACGAAGGTCGTATTCAGCACGTAATGCGCGAGCTGCGACAGGAACACGACGAAAGCCAGCCCGTAGACTTGTGGATAACGCCGCAGAAGCAACAAGGCACCCACGGGATTGGCGCGGAGCCAGTCGAAGCGCGGCGTGCGCCGCTCCGGCGGCAACGACTCGGGCAGCACGAAATAGCCGTAGCAGAAGTTCGACAGCGCGAGTCCGGCCGCGAGCCAGAACGGCAGGCGCAGATCGATGTCGCCGAGCGTGCCGCCGAGCGCCGGACCGAGCACGAAGCCGATGCCGAACGCGGCGCCGAGCGCTCCGAACGCCCCGGCGCGCTTCTCCGGCGGCACCACGTCGGCGATGTAGGCATTGGCCGTGCTGAAACTCGCCGAGGTCATGCCCGAGATCACGCGTGCGATGACGAGCCAGGGCAGGGTCTGCACGACGGCCATCAGGATGAAATCGAGACCGAGACCGAGATTCGACAGCAGGACCACGGGGCGGCGGCCGTAGCGGTCCGACAGTGCGCCCTGGATCGGATTGCAGACGAACTGCACGATCGCGAACACGGTCCCGATGATGCCGACCCAATGCGCTGCGGCGACCATGTCGCCACCGGCCATCTGTTTGATCAGCTGCGGCAGCACCGGAATGATGATGCCGAACGCGAGAATATCGAGCAGGACCGTCACGAAGATGAAAGCCAGCGCGGCCTTGCGCGCAGGCGGAGCGGAAGCGGGGGCGTGCACGGGAGTTCCTGCGGATTTGCGGCGGCGCGCAGTCTAGCAGGCGGCGGCAGCCCGCCGCTGCGCACGCCCCGGCGCAGCCGTGACTCCTTTCACCGCACGATGCACGCGCGCAAGTGCAATCTTGCGCACTGTGCGACGGTCCCTGTCCCTGCCCAGCCCAGCCCCGTATCGTCCGCCGGAGTTCCGATGCCGTCTCATCCGAGAATCCGTCTTCTGCCGCTGTTCGCGCTGCTGCTCGGCGGTGCGGCCTCGGCCGGCGTCGTGGAGACCGAGCATCTGAAGGTCGAGCTCGTCGCGGAGAAACAGGCATTCGTGGCGGGAGCGACGAACTGGGTGGGCCTGCGTCTCGAACATGAGCCGCACTGGCATACCTACTGGGTCAATGCCGGTGACACCGGCCTGCCGACGCGCTTCGAATGGACGCTGCCGCCGGGCTGGAGCGCAGCCGCGATAGCGTGGCCGGCGCCGGAACGGCTGCAGATCGGCGAGTTGTTCAACTTCGGCTATTCCGGCGCCAATCTGCTGCCGGTAGCCATCACCGTACCGGCAGGCGCCGCCGTCGGCGAAACCGCGCGCCTGACCCTGCAGGCGAACTGGCTGGTCTGCAAGGAAGAATGCATTCCGGGCAAGGCCACGCTGGAACTCGCGTTGCCCGTGGCTGCCGCCGGCAGCGCACCCGAGGCGACAGCCGCGGCACCCGCGCTGCGCGCGGCGCTCGCGCAGCGACCGGTCGACACGGACTGGAACGCGACCCTCGCCGCGAACGGCGACGCGATCGAAATACGCGTGCGCGGCAACGGGCTTCCCGACACGAACGGCCTCGACGCGTTCGCGGTGCAGTCGCAGATCGTTTCGAACACGCCGCCGCGACTCGCGCGCGACGGCGACGCGCTGACCGTGACCGCAGCGCGCAGCGACTACTTCACGACCGCGCCGGCCGCGCTCGATCTCGTGTTCGTGCAGCGCCGCGACGGCGACGTGCGCGCGTGGCGCGTCGCCGCGCCATGGCCCGGGTCGGGCACGGCGGCGAGCGCCGACGCCGGATCGGCAACGACAGCGAAAGACGGCCCGCCGCCGCGCGCCGGCGACGTCGGCGGCTTCGGCGTCGCCTTGCTGCTCGCCGTACTCGGCGGCCTCGTGCTGAACCTGATGCCCTGCGTGTTTCCGGTGCTGTCGCTGAAAGCGTTGAGTCTTGCCGAGTCCGCACACTCGCCGCGACGCGCGCGGCGCGATGGATTCGCCTATCTCGCCGGCGCGGTCACGGGCTTCGTGGTGCTCGCGGCGCTGCTGCTCGCCCTGCGTGCCGCCGGGCAAAGCCTCGGCTGGGGCTTCCAGCTGCAGTCGCCGCTGCTCGTCGCGCTGCTCGCCTACCTGATGGTCGCGATGGGGCTGAGTCTGTCGGGCGTCTTCGTGGTCGGCGCCCGGCTGGGCGGCGTAGGGCAGTCGCTCGCCGACGGCCACGGGACGCGCGCCGCGTTCTTCACGGGCCTGCTCGCCTGCGTCGTCGCGAGCCCGTGCACGGCGCCGTTCATGGGGCCTGCGCTCGGCTATGCGCTGACGCAACCGGCGGTCGCCGCGCTGGCCGTATTCGCCGCGCTCGGGGTCGGCCTCGCGCTGCCGATCATCGCGCTGAGCCTCCTGCCGGTGCTCGCACGCTGGCTGCCGCGGCCCGGTGCGTGGATGGATACGTTCAAGCAGATCATGGCATGGCCGCTCTACGTGACGGCGGTCTGGCTGATCTGGGTGCTCATGCGCCAGGTCGGCGCCGACGCGACCGCGATCGCCCTGCTGGGTCTCGTCGCACTGGTCGCCGCGCTGTCGGTCTTCGGTCGGAACCAGTTGCGCACGACGCCCGGCTGGCCTCGCCGCCTCGCGTTCGCGGCCTTGCTGCTGCTCGCGTTCGCGCCGCTGTCGGCGATCACCTCGCTCGCCAGCCGCACGACCGTTGCCGACGGCGAACTCTGGCAAGCCTGGACGCCGCAACGCCTGGCCGACCTGCGCCGCGGCGGTGAACCCGTATTCGTGAACATGACCGCGGCCTGGTGCATCACCTGCCTCGCGAACGAACGCGTCGCACTGTCGTCGGAGGATTTCGCCGCGCGCCTGCGCCGCGACGGCATCCGCTACCTCAAGGGCGACTGGACGCAGCAGGACGCGGCGATCACCGCGTATCTCGCCGACTTCGACCGCAGCGGCGTACCGCTCTACGTGGTCTATCCGCGCGGCGGCGGCGCGCCGGAAGTGCTGCCGCAACTCCTGACACCGGGCCTGGTCGCCGCCGCGCTGACGCGCGCCGCAACCGGCCCCGACCCCGCTCACGCCTCCACCCACCCCGCCACCCGGAGCTCACCATGAAACTGATGTCCACGCTGCTCGCCGCCGCCCTGTCGCTGACCGCTGCGCCGCTTCTGGCCAAGGTCGAAGTCGGTCAGCCGGCGCCCACGTTCAGTCTGACCGACAGCAACGGCAAGACGCGCTCGCTCGAAGAATTCAAAGGCAAGACCGTCGTGCTCGAATGGACCAACGCCGAATGCCCGTTCGTGAAGAAACACTACGGCAGCGGCAACATGCAGGCGCAGCAGAAAGAGGCGACCGGCGCCGGCGTGGTCTGGCTGTCGATCAACTCGGGCGCCCCCGGCAAGCAGGGTCAGCTCGACGGCGCCGGTGCGAACGCGCTGATCAAGACCAGCAACGGCGCGCAGACGGCCTACCTGCTCGATCCCGAGGGCAAAACTGGCAAGGCCTACGGCGCGAAGACCACGCCGCACATGTACGTGATCGACGGCCAGGGCGTGCTGCGCTACATGGGCGGCATCGACTCGATCCAGAGCGCCGACGCCGCGGACATCCCGAAGGCGACGCAGTACGTGAAGCAGGCGCTGGCCGAACTCGCGGGCGGCAAGCCGGTCAGCGTGCCGGTGTCGCAGCCCTACGGCTGCTCGGTCAAGTACGGAAGCTGAGAAACCCGCCTCGGCCGTGCCGGGTCCGTGCGCGGCGCCGCTCACGGACCCGGCGTCGGGTTTGCGCGCCGCCGCCGTCCGGTCCGACCCGCGGCGCGGGCGTCGCAACGTTTCGTGGGAACTCCAGCCCGGCGGCACGCCTCTGTACGGGACGCCGCCTCACGCCGGCGGTGCTGCCACCGTATCTGATCCCCGGGCCTCGTCGACGACACGCCGGCGCGCGCCGCGTCAGCCCCTTCGTCTCACATCGCCCCATTCCGGAGCTTCCATGAAATTGATGTCCTCGCTGCTCGCCGCCACGCTGTCGCTGACCGCCGCGCCGCTGCTCGCCAAGGTCGTCGTCGGCCAGCCGGCGCCCGCGTTCAGCCTGACCGACAGCAACGGCAAGACACGCACGCTCGATGAGTTCAAAGGCAAGACCGTCGTGCTCGAATGGACCAACGCCGAATGTCCGTTCGTCGGAAAACACTACGACAGCGGCAACATGCAGGCGCAGCAGAGGGAAGCGACCAAGGCCGGCGTGGTCTGGCTGTCGATCAATTCCGGCGCGCCGGGCAAGCAGGGCGAGATCGAGGGCGGCGACGCGAACGAACTGATGCAGATCAACAAGAGTGCGCAGACCGCGTATCTGCTCGATCCGGAAGGCGAGACCGGCCGCGCCTACGGCGCTTCGGTGACGCCGCACATGTACGTCATCGACGGTCAGGGCATCGTGCGCTACATGGGCGGCATCGACTCGATACTGAGCGCCGACCCGACGGATATCCCGAAGGCGACGCAGTACGTCCGGCAGGCGCTGGCGGAACTCGCCGGCGGCAAGCCGGTCAGCGTGCCGGTGTCCCCGCCTTATGGCTGCTCGGTCAAGTACGCCGCCAGGAAATAGGAATCGGCCGGCAGGAACCAGGGCTGTTCCTGGTTCCTGGTTCCTGCCTCGGCTCGCCTGCTTACAGCTCGAAGTCGTCCTCGAAGATCTGGTCCGTCGTGATGCGATGGACCTGACCGTTCGAGCGCGTGATGTAGACGTTGCCGTCGACGTCCTCGCCGAAGCCGTAGATCGAGCCGGTGGCGAGACCGGTCATGCGGTTGAGGCCGCCCGAGTCCCAAGTGCTGCCGGTCGACTCCGACCACCACAGATCGCTGCTGCACGAGTCGCCGTAGAAATACGTGCCGCGCATCGCGGCATAGGGACCGCGATAGACGAAACCGCCGGTCACGGCGCAGGCCGACGAATGGCCGTATTCGATCACGGGGGCGACGGTCGAGGTCACCGACGGACAGGTCGTGCCGCTGCCCGAGGTCGTGAAGTAGTGGCGGCCTTCGCAGCGGCTCCAGCCGTGATCGAGACCGCCGACGCCGTCGCCGCCGACCGTGATCTCCTCATAGCTGCCCTGGCCGACGTCGCCGATGATGAGGCGGCCGTCCTGACGATCGAAGCTGAAACGCCACGGATTGCGGAAGCCGGCCGCCCAGATCTCGTCGCAGGTGTTGGTCGTGGCGAGGTGCGGGTTGGTTGCCGGAATCGAGTACTGCGCCGGCGTGATGCCGTTGGAGCCGCACATGTCGTTCGACACGGTGCCGCCGCGCGTGTCGACGTCGATGCGCAGCATCTTGCCCAGCAGGTAGTACTGCAGGCCCGACGAATTCGTGCCGCAGGAGTTGCGGTTGCTGTCGGCGGGCTTTTTCCAGAGGCATTCGGCGAAGCCGTGCGGGTTGTTCTGGTCGCCGCTGTCGCCCGAGGAAACGTAGAGATAGCCGTCGCGGCCGAAATGGATGTCGCCGCCGTTGTGGTTGCCGGCGAGATCGGGCAGGCGCAGCACGATGGTGCCGCTCGTGTTCGCGACGTCGGCGGTCAGCGTGGGAACGGTGTAGCGCGCGACCACCTGGTCGGGCGTGGTGCCCAGGCGCGGATCGGCGCTCGGCCGCGTGTAGAAGATGTAGAACTCGGTGTTGTGCGGCAGGTCGGTCTTGCCGAAGTTCGGATGGAAGGCCAGGCCGAGCAGTCCGCTTTCGCTGGACTGGGTCACGCTCACCGTGAGGAAGGGCGTCGCGAGCAGCGCGCCGTTCTTGATCACGCGGATGTTGCCGCCCTTCTCGACGACGAACAGGCGGCCGCTGCCGTCGTCGGGCGCACGCAGCGCGACCGGCGTGGAGAACGTGGTCGACGCATTCGGCACGCGAGTCAGGAACAGGCCGGCCGGCGGAGCCGCCGCGGCCGGAACCGTCACGGCGGCCAGCAGCGCGGCCGCGAAAGCTGAAGCGAGGCGCATCGGGAGTCTCCGTTCAGAAAAGACGTCCGTTTTACGCCGGACCACGTTACGAAACCAGCACGAGCTCGCGCCGTCGTGACGGCGCGCACACGCGCGTCAGACCTGCGGTCGTTTCAGCCGGATCAGCGCGGATATGTCGTCGTCGGCGTGACCGCGCGCCATGAGCTCGGCGTAGTCGGCCAGCGACTTGTCGATGACGCTGCGGTCGGTGCCCGCAGCGAGCGCAAGCTCGCGCACGATGCCGAGATCCTTGTGCAGCAGGCCCAGCTTGAAGCCGACGCTGAACTGGTTCGCGAGCATGGTCGCGCCGCGCTTGTCGAGGAACCAGTTGCCGGCCGCGCCGGCGGCCAGGGTCGGCAGCAGCGCGGCCGGTTCAAGACCCAGCGCTTCGCCGAGCGCGAGCCCTTCGGTCACGGCCTGCGCGATGCCGGCGATCAGCACCTGATTCACCGCCTTGGTGTTCTGCCCCGCACCGACCGGGCCCATGTGCGTGACGCGTGCGGCGTAGGCCTCGAGCACGGGCCGTACGCGCTCTATCGTCGCCGCCTCGCCACCCGCCATGATCGAGAGCTTGCCGTTCTTGGCGCCCTCGACACCGCCGGAGACCGGCGCGTCGACGAAATCGCCGCCGGCCGCGCGCAGCAGCGCCGCCGCCGCCGCGGCCGTGGTCGACGACACGGTCGAGTGGTCGATGACGACGGTGTCGGCCGCGGCACTCGCGGCGACCGCGCGGCTGACATCGAGCACGTCGGCGTCGGCGCTGACGCAGAGCACGACCACATTGCACGATTGAGAAATTGCATCCACCGACGCGGCGACGACGCCGGAATGCTCGGCGGCGAAGCGATGCGCCTTGTCGGCGCTGCGGTTGGCGACGGCGGCGAGCAGTCCGCGCCGGTGCAGGTGTGCCGCCATGGACCAGCCCATGGCGCCGAGGCCGACGAAGCCGGCGCGAAGTGCGTGCATACGGGTTCTACGCAGACGAAACGGGATCGCTAGGAAACCGCATCGGACCGCGGCGGCGCAAGGCCATGAACGCGGCGGCGCTCAGGCCGCCGGTGCACCGAGCCGCGTCGCGGCCCAGCGCGCGAGCGTCTCGCGGCCGATCTTCGCGTTGTGGCGGATATCGACCGGAAAGCGCGGATGGAACAGCACGCGCGTGATCGCGCGCAGATGCAGGAACGCGGCGGCGCGATTCACGGCCTCGGCCTCGATGCGCTCGGCCGCGTCGGCGGCATCCGCTTCGAGCTCGAGCACGATGACCGGCTGTTGCGCGCCGGCGACGCCGATCCCGACCAGCGCGCTGCGGCGCACGCCGGCGATAGCGTTGAAGATGGGTTCGGCCTGCTCGGTATAGAGATCGCCCTGGACCGTGCATACGCGCTGCGACTTGCGACCGCAAAACCAGAGTCGGCCCTGTGCATCGAAATAGCCGAGATCGCCCATGCGATGGACGAGGCGCGCGCCGTCGCGGATCTTCGCAAGCGCGGTCGCGGCCGGCCGCGCGTGGTAGGCCTCGGTCGTCGTCGGACCGGCCACGGTGATTTCGCCGACTTCGCCGACGGGCAGTTCGCGCACGCCGCTCCAGTCCGCGATGGGCTCGTCGCTGATCGCAATGATGCGCACCGTGTTCGCCGCGAGCGGACGACCGACACAGGTCCCCGCGCCGCGCTCGGTCGCGTTGCGCGTGTCGTGCAGCAGTTCGGCGCTCTCGATGACCGCGAGCGGCAGGCATTCGGTCGCGCCGTAAGGCGTGTAGATCTCGGCGGCCGGGTCGAGCCACGGACGCAGCCGCGCGAGTATCGCCGGCGAGACCGGCGCGCCCGCGGAAATGACGCGGCGCAGGCCGTCCAGGCGCACACCATGCCGCTCGCAATGTCGCGACAGCGTGTCGAGCAGCGCCGGCGAGCCGAACAGCATGTCCACGCCGTAGCGCTCGATGGCGGCGACGAGCTTGCGCGGGTCGGCGCTCGCCGGGCGCGTCGGGTCCATGTCCGGAATCACCGAGGTCGAACCGAGCGCCGGATCGAACAACGCAAAAGGTGGAAACGTGGGCATGTTCACATGTCCCGGCTGCAGTGCGAACGCCTCGCGCAGCAGATCCACCTGGGCGAGGAAATGTCGATGCAGGTATTCCACGCCCTTGGGTACGCCGGTCGAGCCCGACGTGAACAGGATCGCGGCGAGTTCGTCGGGACGCGTCGCCGCGGCCGTGAAGGGAGCGTGCGTCGGCACGGCGTCGCGCAACTGTTGCAGGCGCTGCCCGCCCCAGCCGAACGGGCCGCCGACCGTGACGACGACGCGCACGGACTTGCGTGCCCAGCGCAGCACGATGCGCGCGATCTGCGCGAGCGGGATGCCGACGAAGGCTTCGGGCGCGGCCTCGTCGAGGCATTGCCGCAGCGCACGCCGGTCGATGCCGGGATCGATCAGTACCGGCACCGCGCCGAGCTTGAACAGCGCGAACATCAGCACGAACAGCTCGCGGCCGGGCCGCACCATCAGCGCCGTCTTCATGCCGCGCGTGACGCCGGCCGCCGCCAGCGCGGCGGCGCTGCGATCGCTGGCCGCGTCGAGCTCCGCATAACTCACGTCGAGGTAAGGCGGCAGCTCGCTGCTGCGCGATGCGTGCCGCGGCACACGCAACGCCACCGCGTCGGGACGCTGTTGCGCCATCGCGGTCAGCGCGCTGGCGATATTGGCGGTTTCAGTCATGCGTATGCGCCGATGCGAAGCGAGTAACACCCTGTCCCCCAGGCTCGCCTGGGGGACAGGGGTTCGGTGAGGGGGAGAAACTCAGCACGCGGCAGCGCCGGCGCTTCGCCAACGCGCTGGACCACCGTCGCGACGGTCGGTCGCAATCGCTCGCGTGGCCTGCTCCCCCTGACCCCGCCCCTTTCCCCCGACGCCGTCGGGGGAAAGGGAGTGATACCGGAGTGACAGGACATTTATGTCAGCCGCCCCGCTGCAGCCGGTTCGATACGGCGCCGATACGCCAGCCGCAGCGTGAACAGCAGCATCGCGAGCGAGATCGCGGCCCAGACCACGGTCCAGAGCACGGCCGGAACGCCGGTCGCCTGTGCCATGCTCAGCGCATCGGTCTGCACATTGCTCGCGGCCGACAGGCGCAGCAGGGTGAACAGGCTGTTGAACCCGTCGAGCACCAGCTGCAGCGCGAGCACGAGCAGCACGATGTCGCTCCACGGCGCACGCAGGCGATAGCCCGCGAGGAACATTGCCGCGGCGAGCGCGAGTCCGGTCGCGATGCCGAACAGGTTGCGCACGAACAGCAGGCACAGCACGCCGAGGACGAGGCCCAGCGCCATCAGCAGCACGCGCGAGGCCACGCCGCGCGCCGCGAGAAGGATCAGCACGCCGCCGAACACGGCGCTGCCGACATAGCCCGCGCTCGAAATGACCCAGCGCCAGCCGCCGGCCGACCAGGCCAGTCCCGACAGGTCGGGACTCACGGTGAAGCGGTGGAAGTCGCCGCCGGTCGCGAGCGCGGCGAGTCCGTGGCTGATTTCGTGCACGAACGTGCCGAACAGACGGAACGGATAGACCACGAGACCGACACCGGGAATCTGCCAGAGCACCAGCAGCACGAGCGTCAGCACGGCGAGGCCGGCGAGTTCGCTCCAACGCCATCCGTCCGAGAATCCGCTCATCGCGACACCTCCGTCTGGGTGGATTTCAGCCCGTACGCTGCAGGAACGCGCGCACCGACGGGATCAGGGCTTCGTGCGCGTCTTCGAGCAGATAGTGCCCGGCGTGCGCGTATTCGTGCGCCTCGGCGCCCGGGAAGCGGCGGCGCCATTCGTCGAGGAATGCCTTGTCGAACACGAAATCGCGCAGGCCCCAGGCGATCAGCATCGGTCGGTCGCCGAACTGCGCGAGCTCCCGACCGGTGCGCTCGACGAGCTCCCAGGCCCTGTCCGACGGCCCCAGCGGAATGTCCTGCACGAAGCGCAACGTCGACACGCGATTCGCGGGCGAGTCGTACGGATGCAGGAACGCATCGCGCACCTCCGGCTGCAACGGCTGCCTGACGCCCCAGCGCGCCGCGCCGCGCGCGAAGGCGTTGTACCGCAGGATCAGCCATTCGCCGAGCTTCGAATCACGCCCGAGGCGCAGCGCGGCCGGCAGACGCTGGCCCTTCGGGTTCGGAAACGCCGCGGTGTTGGTGATGATGAGTCGTGCGACGCGCTCGGGACGGCGGCAGGCCCAGGCCATGCCGATCATGCCGCCCCAGTCGTGGACCGCCAGGGTCCAGCCGCGTTCGGGCGCGCCTTCGTTGCGGATCAGGTGTTCGATGAGCGCATCGAGATCGTCGACGCGCGACTGCAGGGTGTAGGTGTAACGGCTGTCGTCGGGCTTGTCCGACAGGCCCATGCCGATGTGGTCCGGGACGATGCAGCGATGCGTGTCGCGCAGACCGAGCACGAGCCGGCGCCAGTAGTAAGACCACGACGGATTGCCGTGCAGCATGAGCACGGGCGGCGCGTTGCGCGCGCCTTCGTCGAGGTAGTGCTGGCTCAGGCCGTTGGCGTGGGTGAAACGCAGTCCGCGAAACGGATAGTCGGGTAAGACGGGCATGCGCGGCGTCGGCACTCGTCAGGCGGCACGAGCCGCGGCGGCGGGATGATAGCCGAGCCCGCGGCGGTTTCCCGCGCGGACCCGCACCGGTACAGAGAGAATCTCGAAAACCCGAGGTCTCCGCGGCGCCGTCGCGCGCCGCTCGCGATCGAGCGCGAACGCTCGGTCAGCGGCCGATCACCAGACGACTTCGGCCATCGAACAGTTCAGGCCCGAACCGATCCCGAGCAGCGCGACGCGCTTGCCCTTCTGCAGGCGGCCCATTTCCTTGAGCTTGGACAGCACGATCGGCACCGAGGCCGGACCGATGTTGCCGTGTTCCGGGAAGATCGCGTGCACCTTCTTCGGGTCGATACCGAGCAGGCGGCAGAATTCTTCGGTATGCACGCGGCTGATCTGATGGATCACGAACTCGTCGAGTTCATCGATGACCCAGCCGAGCGCGGCACGCGCGGCCTGGAAGGTCTTGCCGGCGAGCTTCAGCCCTTCGATGAGCAGGCTGCGCGTGTCGGTGATCATGCGATCGAGATTGCCGCGGCACAGGTGCGAGAACTCGGTGGCCGCCCGCGTGACCGAACCGAGGAACTGGTGCCCGTCGGGCAGCAGTTCGGAGCGGCCCATGACCATGGCGGCGGCGCCGGATCCCAGGGTCAGCGAGGCGAACTCGTTGCGGAATTCGCGTTCCTCGATGTCCGGCGCGAGCATGCGCTCGATCGTGCGCTCGGTGATGAGGTTCGATGTTTCGCCGTCGACGATCAGCGCGTATTCGATGTCGCCGCGCTCGATCATGCGCGCAGCGATGTCCATGCCGCTGAGGAACGCGAGGCAGGCGTTGCCGACGTCGAAGTTCTGGCAGGTGTCGGCGAGACCGAGATTGCCGTGAACGATGCTGGCCGTCGACGGTTCGAGGTAGTCGCGGCAGACCGAGGTGTTGATCAGGATGCCGATTTTCTCGTGCGGCACGCCCGACTCGGCGAGCGCTTTCTGCGCCGCGGCAGTTGCCGCTTCCGACGGCAGCGTTTCCTTGTCCCAGATGCGCCGCGCCTTGATGCCGGCGATGTCTTCGAGCACGTTGTCGCGGATGCCGAGTCGCTGGATCGTGGGTCGGAGGCGCTCGTTGAGTTCCGCCGAAGTCAGGCGGACGGGCGCGTCGATATGAGCAACGCTGGCGATGGCGACGTGCTTGAAGAGCATGGGAGGTGCCGCAATGGGATGACCGCGAAGGCTATAGCCTTAGTTTGGAAGCCGCAACCGACACAAATCCGTCGCGCCCGCTGCAGCCTGCACGACGGCGGCATGCCGGCCGGGCGCTGTGCCCGGCGCGGCCGCGCAGCGATCGGCGCCGGTCGTCGAAAACCAAGCGGACACAAGGATTTGCAAGAGCTGCCGCACATGTCGCGAGCGCTGCCGGATTGGCACGGAGAATGCGGTGATGACACATAGTGGCGGCGCAACGACTGCGTTCAGATTGCGCTCGCTATGGTTCGAGGTCGCCGTCTGTCGTGAGGGGAATCCATGAAAGTCGTCAGGGAGTTCGTCATTGCCGGCCTGCTCGTACTCGGTCTGGTCGCGCCCGCAGCCGCCGTGCGCGAGTTGCAGGGCCAGGGACCGTCGGGCGCGTACTACCGCATCGCGGTTCCCGACGGCTGGGAATCCGGTGACGGGCTGGTGCTGTACCAGCACGGTCTCAATTTCTCGCCCGACACCGATCCCGGCCTGGGGCCGCTGCGCGACATCGCGCTCGAGCAAGGCTATGCGATCGCTGCTTCCGGTTTCAGTTCGCGCGGCTGGGCACTGTTGCGCGCGGTCGACGAAAACAAGGAACTCCTCGACATCTTCCGCCGCGACGTCGGCAATCCCGGCGAACTCGTGCCGTTCGGCGGCTCCATGGGCGGCCTGATCGCGCTCAAGATTGCCGAAGACCATGAACTCAATCCGCTCGTCAAAGGCGCGCTCGCCCTGTGTCCGCCGGTTGCCGCTTCGCGCGCCTGGGACAGCGGCCTCGACGTGCGCCTCGCCTACGACGTGGTCTGCGCCGACGTCAACAACGGCCGACTGAAGACCGGTGACGAACCCTATCCCTGGGCCTACAACCTCGACGACATTCCCGACGACCTCGATGATCTGCAGTTCGATCCGGACGTGCGCAGCGCGCTGCTCAGCGTCACCGTCTGCACCGGCATCACCCTGCCGCAGAGCATCCGCACGAACGGCATGCGCGAACGCCTCGCACGCCTGCAGCGCATCACCGGGATCGAGGACGAGCGCTTCCTGCTGACCAACATCGCCTATTCCACGTTCGTGCTCAGCGACGTGCTGCGCGCGCCCGACAAGATGGGCGGGCGCAATCCGTTCTGGAACATCGGTGCAATGTATACCGACGCGGACCTCGACAGCCGCATCCGCCGCGTCGACGCGCAGCCCGCGGCGCGTGTCGAGTTCAACTGGCACTCCGACTACCGCGGCGACATCGGCAGCGCGAAAGTGCTTTCGCTGCATACCAGCGGCGACGAACTCGTGATTCCGCAGCACCAGTACGTGCTGCGGCAGAAGACGCCGGCGTCGCAGCTCGTCAGCGCCGTCGTGCGCGAGACCGAACCGAGCCACTGCGGCTTCTCCGAAGCCGAGGGACTCGTCGCCTGGGAAGCGCTGCGCCACTGGAAAGACGGCGGCGCGAAACCGACCGTGGCGCAATTGCAGCAGGGCTGCCTCGGTGTCGCGTCGCCGGCCGACTGCCGCTTCGACGAAACCTACGTGCCGACGACCTTCGACGCGATCGTGCCGCCACGCACGGCGCCGGTACAGGTCGACTCGCGCTTCAACGGCAGCTGGTTCGATCCGGCGCGCAGCGGCGAAGGCATCGCGCTCGAAGTGCTGGCCGGAAGCCGTGCCATTGTTTATTTCTTTACATTTTCTCCTGCGGGCGGCGCCACGCCGCAGGCCTGGCTCGTCGGCGACGGCAAGGTCGTACCCGGCGGCATCGCGTTCGATACGGTCTACCACCGCCCGAGCCTGCCCGGCGGCGGCGCGGTATCGCCCGACCCGACCGACTGGGGCCGTCTGTTCATCGGTTTTTCCGACTGCAACCGCGGCGAGCTGCGCTGGGAAGGTCCGCAGGCCTGGGGCCGCAAGACCGTGCCGATCACGCGGCTCACCGCACTCAAGGACCTCGGCTGCAGCAGCAGCGGCAGCGCGCCGGCGCAAGCCAGCGGCTCGTGGTTCGACCCGAGCCGCGGCGGATCGGGCTTCCACGTCGAGCAGTTCGATGGCAATCGCTTTCTCGTGATGTACTACGGCGCGCCCGGCAGCAGCGATTTCGTCGGCTGGGCCAGCGGCGTCGCGACTGGCGATCTCGCCGCCGGCGCGACGGTCGATCTCGCGACCGTGACCGGTCCGGTCTTCGGCGACGCATTCGATCCGGGGGCCGTCGTCAACCATCCCGGCGCGCTGAGTCTCCAGATCCGGCTCGGCTGCTCGAGCGGAACGGCGACCCTGACCCAGGCCGGCGGCTCGCCGGTCGCGCTGAACCTGCAACGCCTCACCGCTCCCGACGGCGTAGCGCCGTGTTCGTCCAACTGACCGAGTCCCGCCATGAAAACTGCATTGCTGTCGATCGCCGCCGCTCTTTCTCTGTTGAGCGGCTGCACTTGGGTCAAGCTCGACGATGCC
>CAMLSI010000071.1 GCA_946482585.1 uncultured Lysobacteraceae bacterium | reverse complement strand
TCGACCGCGGCGGCGTGTTCGCACACCTCGTGGGCACGCTCGCGCTGCTGTCGGAAAGCGAACAGGCGCGCGTCAAGGGATTCGTGATCAACCGCTTTCGCGGCGATATCGCACTGCTGCAACCGGGCCTCGACTGGCTGGAACGCCGGACCGGCAAGCCGGTGCTCGGCGTGTTGCCGTACCTGCACGGCCTGCATCTCGATGCGGAAGACGCGCTGCCGCGCGGTCCGGGACGTGAGGACGCGGCACTGCGTGTCATCGTGCCGGCCCTGCCGCGCATCAGCAATCACACCGATTTCGAGGCGCTGCGTCTGCATCCGGACGTCTCGTTCCGCTACGTCGGCCCCGGCGAGCCGATTCCGCCGGCCGATCTCGTCGTGCTGCCGGGATCGAAATCCGTCCGTGCGGACCTCGCCTGGCTGCGCGCGCAGGGCTGGGAATCCGCGCTCGCACGGCATCTGCGCTACGGCGGCAAGGTGCTCGGCATCTGCGGCGGCCTGCAGATGCTCGGCCGGCGCATCGACGATCCGCACGGCATCGAAGGCGCCGCCGGCGAGAGCGAAGGCCTGGGCCTGCTCGATCTCGTCACGACGCTGGAACCGGAAAAACAGCTCCGCACCGTCGGCGGCGAGCTCCGCATCGCGGCGAGCGGGACGCGCGTCGAGGGTTACGAGATCCATTGCGGCGTGAGCCGCGGCGAGGCGTTGCGGCGGCCGCTCGCGACCCTGGCCGACGGCCGCGACGACGGCGCGATTTCGGTCGACGACCGTATCGCGGCCACGTATCTGCACGGTCTGTTCGACGCGCCCGGCGCCTGCGCGGCCCTGCTGCGCTGGGCCGGCCTCGCCGACGCGCAGCCGCTCGATCGCGCCGCGCTGCGCGAACAGGCGCTCGATTCGCTCGCCGATGCGGTGGAACGGCATCTCGATCTCGCTACACTCGATCGACTGCTCGGTCTCGCGACCGTCACGGAGGACCCATGCGCACCCTGATTCTCGGCGGCGCCCGCTCGGGAAAAAGCGCGCTGGCCGAACGCCTCGCCACGGAATACGACGCCGTGCTCTACATCGCGACCGCGGCTGCCGGCGACGACGAGATGGCCGCACGCATCGACCACCATCGCGCGCGGCGCCCCGCGCACTGGCAACTCAGCGAGACGCCGCTGCACCTCGCGGCGACCTTGCGCAAGGAAGCCCATGTGGCGCGCTGCCTGCTCGTCGACTGCCTCACGCTCTGGCTCAGCAATCTGCTGTGCGCCGGCGACGAAACGCAGTTCGAACGCGAACGCGCCGCCCTGCTGAGCGCGGTCGAAGACATTCGCGGCGAACTCGTGCTCGTGAGCAATGAAGTCGGCCAGGGCGTCGTGCCGCTCGGCACGCTCTCGCGGCGCTTCGTCGACGAAGCGGGCCGGCTGCACCAGGATCTCGCCGCGCGCTGCGAGCGCGTCGTGTTCACGATCGCGGGACTGCCGCAATTGCTGAAAGGTACACTTTAGCAATCCCTGCGAATCCCGCCGCCGGGAGCGATGCCCGGCCCCCACCGAAACGCAAACCGATACACCCGGAGGTTTCCCCGTGTCGTTCGCATGGCTGCAGCATCCCGCCCGTTCCGCCGATGTCGCCGCGCGCGACGCCGCGCTCGCGCGCCAGCAGGTATTGACCAAGCCGCGCGGCGCGCTCGGCGAACTCGAACACCTCGCGGTGACGCTCGCCGGGCTGCAGGGCAAGCCCTTGCCGACCCTCTCGCGCGTGCACATCGGCGTGTTCGCCGCCGATCACGGCATCGCCGCTGCCGGCGTCTCGGCCTATCCGCAGGCCGTCACCGGCGAGATGGTGCGCAACTTCGCCCACGGCGGCGCCGCGATCAGCGTGCTCGCGCGCGAGCTCGGCGCGACGCTCGAGGTCGTACACCTCGGCACCGTCAACGATCCGGGCGTCCTGCCCGGCGTGCGGCGCGCCTGGATCGCCGCATCGAGCGCGAATTTCCTGCACGCACCGGCGATGGACGCGGAACAATTCGCGCGCGCGCTGCAGGCCGGCCGCGACAGCGTCGCCGCCGCGGCCGAAACCGGCGCCGAACTCTGGATCGGCGGCGAAATGGGGATCGCCAACACCACGGCCGCAACGGCGCTGGCCTGCGCGCTCATCGACGCGAGCCCGAACGAGCTCGCCGGCGCCGGCACCGGGCTCGACGCGGCCGGCATCCGCCACAAGGCCGACGTGGTCGCGCAGGCCGTGGCCTATCACCGCGCATTCCTGAAGGACCCGCTCGAGGCGCTGCGCCGTCTCGGCGGTTTCGAGATCGCGGCATTGAGCGGCGCCTACGTCGCCGCCGCACAGCACGGCATCGCCGTGCTCGTCGACGGCTTCATCGCCTCGGTCGCCGCGCTCGCCGCAGTCGCGATACGGCCGGATTGCCGCGACTGGCTGCTGTTCGCGCATCGCTCGGCGGAAATCGGCCACGCGCGCGTGCTCGATGCGCTCGATGCGAAGCCCCTGCTCGACCTCGGCCTGCGCCTCGGCGAAGGCAGCGGCGCCGGCGTCGCCGTACCGTTGCTGCGACTCGCCTGCGCGCTGCATGCGGGCATGGCCACGTTCGCCGAAGCCGGCGTGTCGGACAAGGAATGACGCTCGATCTCATGCGCCACGGCACCACGGAGCGCCCGAGCTACCGCGGCCGCCTCGACGACCCGCTCAGCGAACTGGGCTGGTCGCAGTCGCGCGCAGCCACGTCGAGCGGCAATTGGGACAATATCGTATCGTCCACCTTGCAGCGTTGTTCCGCTTTCGCGCACGAGTTCGCCGCCGCGCGGCGCATTCCGCTGCGCCTGGACGAACGTCTCGTCGAATACGATTTCGGCCGCTGGCAGGGCCGGCCCATCGCCGATCTCGAGCGCGAAGAACCCGACGCGCTGGCGCGCTATCGCACCGACCCGGAAAACCATGCGCCGCCCGGCGCCGAAGACTTCGCCGCGTTCGGCCGCCGCGTCGCCGCCGCACTCGACGACGCCCGTGCCGACGGCGCGCGCCGCGTGCTCGTGCTCACGCACGGCGCGGTCATCCGCTGGGCGCAATGCCACCTCGCCGGCCTGCCGTTCGGCGCGATGTCCGAAACCGGCATCGCCAACGCGGCGATTCACCGCGTCGCGTGGCCCCTGCGGTCGCGCGCGTAGGCCGGTGCCGCGCACGGCATCGGTCTACGCAACCGCTGCGGCACGCAGCCGTCACCAGGTCTTGAGCTCGACATCGTCCGCGAAGATCCGATCCGGATCGCCGTAGGGACGCAGCACGGCGAAGTCGTGATGGTTCGCGTTCGGGTTCAGCGCATAGCCGGCGACGAGCAGATTGCCCGACGGTTCGACCGCGAGTGCGCGCGATTCTTCGTTCGAGCTCACGACGGCAACGACTTTGCGGCCCTGCCCGTCGCCGAACGAGAAATCGGGCTGGCCGTTCGGTGTCAGGCGTGCGACGAAGAAGTCGGGCTGCGGCGAGCCGTTCACGATCGTGGTCGCATAGCCCGACGCGACGATCTTGCCGTTGCCCTGCAGCGCGAGCGCACGCGGCTCGTCGTAGTTGGAGATCGTGCTGACCTTGACCAGCGTGCGGCCGTTCGTACCGAAGGTCGCATCCGGCGAGCCGTTGGCGAGCAGGCGCAGGAAGGTCATGCCGCGATCGGTGCCGGTGCCGGCGAGCACGATGCGGCCGGCATCGTCGATGCGCGCGGCGCGCAGGTCGGAGACGCCGGTTGCGACGCCGCCGGTATTGGCGGCGCTGAACGTGACGCGGCCGGTGCCGCCGAAGCTGGTATCGACCGCACCGTCGCGCGTGAGCCGGGTGACGAACGCGTTGTTGCGCGCGAAGGTATAACCGACGAGCGTGATGCTGTCGTCGGCCGGCAGATCGCCGCGCTGATTGGTCGCGATGCCGCTGACGTAGTCGCTGGTCTGCGCGTCGGCCGCGTAGAAGCCGTTCAGGATCACGTAGCCGGTGCCGCTGGCGCCGAAACTCGTATCGAGTACGCCGTTCGGCGTGAACCGCGCGACCGTGGTGCGGCGATAGCGGAAGCTGCCGACCGTGACCAGCGTGTTGCCGGCGACGATGATCTTGCCGTCGCGCTGCACGGCGAGATGGCGGCCCTCGTCGTGGAGCGTCGGGCCCGCGATATCGAGCAGCACCGAGCCGGTGTGGCCGCCGCCGACGGCGGCGTCGCCGAACGCGGTGTCGGTCGTGCCGTTCGGGCGCAGCTTGACGAGCGCATAGTCGGAGTACGCGCCGGGTGCGAGGCTGCCGGCCACGAGCAGGCTGCGGTCCGGCAGTACCTTGATCGCATAGGCTTCGTCGACGTTGCCGCCGCGGTCGATCATGAACAGGCCATTGGTGCCGAACGACGGATCGATGCGGCCATCGGGGAGATAGCGCGCCACGGCGAAGTTCGGCGACGTTCCCGGCCCGCTCGCATTGCGCCCGACCACCGTGCCGGCGACGACGAAGCGGCCGTCGGAGAGTGGTGCGACCGCGTTGATCTCGTCATTCGTGCCGAAGAAATCGGTCGTGAGCTTGCCGGCGCTGCCGAAGCTCGGGTCCAGTTCGCCCGGCGGCCCCTGCTGCGCCATGACGGGCACCGCGGCCAGAAACAGCGCCATTGCAGCCAGTGTCTTTTGGTACCGGTGCAAACCGGACGCGCTCTTCGTATGCTTCACGATGGTTTTCCTCGCCAGTGGATGGATCGACCGCGCAGTCCTGCAACATCCGGCTGCGGCATCTGCCACCCGAGGACGGGATTGATGGTCCAATCCTGTCACGGCCGCACCGCGGCCATTGCCGGAGTGCCCTCGTGTCCGAATCCCCTTCGCCGACCGCCGCCGATCACGAAGTCACACGCCTGCTCGTCGCGTGGAATCAAGGCAGCGCCGGCGCCGCCGAACAATTGACCGAACTCGTCTATGCACAGGTGCGCGCGATCGCCGGCAAACACCTGCGCCAGTTCGAAGGCGACGTCACGCTCGCGCCGACCGAACTCGCCAACGAGTTGTTCCTGCGCCTGCTCGGCAAGGACATCGACTGGCGCGACCGGCGCCATTTCTTCGGCGTCGTGGTCGCCGCGATGCGCAACCTGCTCATCGACATGGCCCGCGCGCGCGGCAGCGAGAAGCGCGGCGGCGGACAGATCCACGTGACGCTGTCCTCGGCGGAGGACCAGCCCAGCGAACCGCGCGAACAGGACCAGCTCAACAGCGCACTCGATGCGCTGCGCGCGCTCGATGCGCGCAAGTGCGAAGTCATCGAGCTCACGTATTTCCTCGGCCTCAAGCGCGAAGAAATCGCGAGTACGCTCGACGTCTCGCTCGCGACGGTCGACCGCGAACTGCGCTTCGCGCGCGCGTGGCTCAAGGAACGCCTGGAAACATGAGCGAGCGCTGGCAGCGACTGCAGGAATTGTTCGACGCCCTGACCGAACTGCCCGCCGACGAGCGCGCCGCCTGGCTCGCGCAGCAGTCCGATGCGGACGATCTCAAACAGGAAGCGTTGCGCCTCGTCGCCGCTGACGAACGCGACAGCGCCGGCGTCACTCAGCAGTTCGGCTCGGCGGTCGGCGATGCCGTGCCGGCTACGCCGGCGCGCGGTCTCATGCTCGGACCGTACCGGCTGCTCTGCGAAATCGGTTCGGGCGGCATGGGCACGGTCTTCCTCGCCGAACGCGCCGACGCCGAGTTCGACCGCCAGGTCGCGATCAAGCTGATCCGCGGCGTGCCGACGCGCGACGCCGCCGAGCGCCTGCGTCGCGAACGCCAGATTCTCGCCAAGCTCGAACATCCGCACATCGCGCGCCTGCTCGACGGCGGCACGAGCCCGGACGGCCAGCCCTATCTCGTCATGGAATACGTGCAGGGCGAACCGATCACGCGCTGGTGCCGCGAACATCAGTCGACGCTGACGACGCGGCTCGAACTGCTGCGCAAGGTCTGCCTCGCCGTGCAGTACGCGCACCAGCGTCTCGTGATCCACCGCGACCTCAAGCCGGCCAACGTGCTCGTGCGCGCCGACGGCGAGCCCGCGCTGCTCGACTTCGGCATCGCCAAACTGCTCGATCCGAATGCGAGCGGCCGCTCGGAAGCCACGCACGCGCAGTGGTTCACGCCGACCTACGCGGCTCCCGAGCAACGCCGCGGCGAAGCCGTCAGCACGGCGACCGACGTCTACGCGCTGGGCCTGCTGCTCTACGAGGTACTGGCCGAAACCGTGCCGGCGCAGACCGGAGAAGGCTTCGTCCTGCCGGCGAACGCGACGCGCCCGGACGGCACACGCCTGCCGTCCGAACTCGCGCTGATCGTCGCCCAGGCCACGCACGCCGATCCGGCGCGGCGCTATCTGTCGCCCGAAGCGCTGTCGGAAGATCTGCGCCGCTATCTGCGCGGCCGCCCCGTGCTCGCGGCACCGGACAGCTGGTTCTATCGCAGCCATAAATTCCTGCGGCGTCACCCGTTCGCGATCGGCGCGGCGGCGCTCGCACTCGGCGTGATCGCGGTGTCGACCTGGCGCCTTGCGACCGAGCGCGACCGCGCGCTGCAGGCCGAAGCGACGGCGCAGCGCGAATCGGCGACCTCCAGGCACGTCGTCGACTACCTCGTGAGCCTGTTCGATGCGGCGGCGCCGGACAACGCGGGCAACCGCAGCCTGTCGCCCAAGCAGCTCATCGATCGCGGGCAGGCCGACATCGACACGCGCCTCGCGAACGAGCCGGAGCAGCGCGCGCGCCTGCTCGCGGCGTTCGGGCGCATCTACATGGAACTCGGCGATCCCGACAGCGCGGCCGGCGTGATGCGCCGCGCCGCAGCGATCGAGCACGACCGCGGTGACGCGAAACAACAGGCGGTCTATCTCGCCGATGTCGGCTACATGCTCAATCTCGCCGAACGCCCCGAGGAAGCCGAACCGGTACTGCGCGACGCGCTCGCGAAGCTGCAGGCCGCCGCACCGGAGAATCTCGCCGCACGCATGGACGTGCTCGCGACCTTGTCGCTGGTCCAGGCGCGCAGCGGCGACGTGCCCGGCGCACTCGCGCACGCGGCCGAAGCGGAAAACATCGCGTCGAAACTGCCCGACGACGACTATCTGCATGTCACGCGCGCAATGACCGCGCAATCCGAAGCGCACATGCGCGCCGATCGCCTCGACGAAGCCGAACGCTACGCACGCAAGGCGATCGACCTGCTGCGCTCGCGCCTGCCGGCCGATTCGGCCGAAGTCATCTCGGCGACGGGATTCCTGACCGACGTGTACGAGCGGCAGGGCCGCGAAGCCGACCGGGAAAAGCTGCTGCGCGAAATGCTGAATCTGCGCCTGCGCAAGCTCGCGCCCGACAGCACCTGGGCGATCACGGCACGCAACAATCTGGCACAGTCCGTCTATCTGCAGGGCCGCCTGCTCGAAGCGCTGCCGCTGTTCCGCGAAAACCTCGAACATCTGCGCGCGAGCGGCCAGCAGGACAGCCCGAGCTATTCGATCACGGCCAACAACCTCGCGAGCCTGTCGGAACAGGCGGAAGATTTCGCGAGCGCGATACCGCTGTTTCGCGAAGCCTACGAGAACAGCCTGCCACGCGACGGCAAGGCCGCGTCGCCGAAACTTCCGATGTTCCGGCAGAACTACGGCCGCAGCCTGCTGCTGTCGGGTCAGCTGCAGCCGGCGTTCACGCTGCTCGATCGCGAAATCGAAGCCTCGTTCGACGACGACACGGAACGCGCGCGGCGCCTGCTGCATCTGGCCGAATGGATGCGCCGCAACGGCCGCCTCGATCAGGCCACGCGTTACGCGGACGCTGCCGACACGGCATTCCGCGCGCGCCTGCCGGCCGACCATCCGCGCCTCGGCGCCGTCGCACGGCAGCGCGGGCTGATCCTGCGCGACCAGGGGCGCTTCGACGAAGCCGAAGCGCAACTGCGCACGGCCGCGAAGATCCTGCGCGGCAACGCGAATCGAATGAGCAATCCGCTGATCGACGTCGAAGTGCACCTCGCCGAACTCCGTATCGCGCGCGGCGACAATGAGCAGGCACGCGCGCTGCTCGAGGGGATCGCCGCGCCGATTGCCGAGCGGTTCATCGACGGTGCGCCGCTGCGGCAGCTCCATGCGCAGTTGCTGAAACAGGCCGGCGGCCGATGACCCATCCGACGTTTCTCTGGCACGACTACGAAACCTCCGGCGCCGATCCGCGCCGCGACCGGCCATGCCAGTTCGCCGCGTTGCGCACGGACACGAACCTCGAACTCGTCGGCGATCCGATCGAACTGTTCTGCGCGCCCGCACCCGACGTGCTGCCGCATCCGCAGGCGGCGCTCATCACGCGCATCACGCCGCAGCAACTGCAGCGCGACGGCATGCCCGAAGCCGAGTTCGCCGCCCACGTGCACGAGGCGATGGCGACGCCGGGCACCTGCACGGTCGGCTACAACTCGCTGCGCTTCGACGACGAGTTCACTCGCAATCTTCTCTACCGCAACTTCTACGAGCCCTACGCGCGCGAGTGGGAGAACGGCAATTCGCGCTGGGACCTCATCGATCTCGTCCGCATGACCTACGCGCTGCGGCCCCAGGGCGTGGAATGGCCGCGCCGCGAGGACGGCACGCCGAGTTTCCGCCTCGAAGATCTCGCACGCGCGAACCGCCTGCAGCAGGAGCGCGCCCACGACGCGCTGTCGGACGTGCACGCGCTGATCGGCCTCGCCCGCCTGTTGCGCGCGCGTCAGCCGCGCCTGTTCGAGTTCTATTTCGCGCTGCGCCGCAAGCAGCGCGCGTTCGAACTGCTCGACGTCGCGCGACGCACGCCGGTGCTCCACGTGTCGTCGCGATTTCCGGCGAGCCGCGGCTGCCTCGCGCTCGTGGCGCCGCTCGCCGTGCATGCGACGCAACCCAACGCGATCATCGTCTACGACCTCGACGCCGATCCCGCGCCGCTGCTGACGCTGGACGCCGACGCGATCGCCGACCGCGTATTCAGCGCGCGTGCCGATCTGCCCGACGATGTCGAGCGCATTCCGCTGAAACTCGTGCATGCCAATCGTTCGCCCGCGCTCGCGCCGTTGTCGGCGCTGGCTGGCGTCGATCTCGCGCGGATCGGCCTCGATCCGCCGCGCTGCCTCGCGCATCTCGAACGCCTGCGCGATCAACCCGGCCTCGCGGCCAAGCTGCAGCAGGTCTTCGCGCGGTCGTACGACGAGGCCGCACCCGATCCCGAGCTCGCGCTCTACGGCGGATTCATCGGCGATGCCGACAAGCGCCTGCTGCGCGACGTGCGCGCGACGCCGCCGGCGCAACTCGCCGCACGGAACTTCTCGTTCCGCGATCCGCGCCTGACCGAACTGCTCTGGCGCTACCGCGCGCGCAACTGGCCCGAACACCTGACGCCCGACGAAGCCGCACGCTGGCAGGCGTTCTGCCGCGAGCGCCTGGAACGCAAGACCGAACTCACGACCTTGACCTTCGACGACTACTTCGCGCTGATCGGCGCCCTGCGCGCCGATCCGGCGCAGGCCGCGCAGATCGCTCTGCTCGATGCACTGCAGGCCTACGGCGACGAGCGCCGTCGCGCGCTGGCCGCCTGACCCCGACCTCTCCTATTCCGGAACACGATGAGCACGTATTTCACGCCCGCGACCTTCACGTTCCTGCGCGATCTCGCGCGCAACAACAACCGTGAATGGTTCCTCGCCAACAAGACACGCTACGAGGAACAGCTGCGTGCGCCGTTCCTGCGTCTGCTCGGCGACCTGCAGACGCCGCTCGCGAAAATCAGCCCGCACTATCGCGCCGACACGCGCAGCCAGGGCGGGTCGCTGTTCCGCCAGCATCGCGACACGCGCTTCGCCAACGACAAGACGCCGTACAAGACCTGGACCGGCGCGCGCCTGTTCCACGAGCGCAGCAAGGGAATCGAGGCGCCCGTGTTCTACCTGCACATCCAGCCGGGCGAATGTTTCGCCGGCGGCGGGCTCTGGCATCCGCAGCCCGATGCGTTGAAGAAAGTGCGCGATTTTCTCGCTGACAATCCGGCCGCCTGGAAGAAAGCGACTCAGAGCAAGGCCTTCCGCGACCGTCTGACGCCGGGCGGCGAGTCGCTGACGCGTCCGCCGCGCGGCTTCGACCCGAATCACGAACTCATCGCCGACATCCGGCGCAAGGACTTCGTCGCGTCCGCCACGTTCGACGACACGTTCGCGACCTCGGCCGAATTCAAGCCCTATCTCGTGGACACGTTCAAACGCGTCGCGCCGATGATCGACTATCTCTGCGCCGCGCTCGAGCTCGATTTCTGACGCGCGCAGCGCCGTTGCGCGGCCGCGCGCCGTCCGACCCGGACGTTCGCAGCCTGGCGCTGTCGTCGTCCCTGCCTAGAATCGATGTCCCTGCCTGCCGACGGAGCGCGCGATGAGCATCCTGCCCGACTTTCGCCTGGAAACATATTTCTCGCGCTGGGAGTTCAGCGCACGGCACCACATGACCGCGAGCGACGCACAGACGCTGCGGCTGAGCGAACTGCTCGCGCTCGCCAGCGACGCGGAGCGCGAGCGCTGGGAGCAGTTGAGTCTCGGCTACGGCGAAACCTGGGGCACGGAACCGCTGCGCGCGGCGATCGCGGCCGGCTACGACGGACTCGACGCCGCCGACGTGCTCACCTTCGCCGGCGCCGAGGAAGGCATCTATTGCGCATTGCGCGTGCTGCTCGGCAAGGACGACCATGCCATCGTCAGCGTGCCGAACTATCAGTCGATGGAAACGCTCGCGCTGGACTGCGCCGGTTCGGTCAGCGGTCTCGCGCTGCACGCCGCGAACGACTGGCAGCCCGACCTCGACGAATTCCGCGCCGCGCTGCGGCCGAACACGCGCGTCGTCGCGCTGAATTTTCCGAACAACCCGACCGGCGCGATCGCGCGCGCCGACACGTTCGCGGCCATCGCCGCGATCTGCGCGGAACGCGGCATCCATCTATTTTCCGACGAGGTCTATCGCGGCCTCGAACGCGACGAAGCGCTGCGTCTGCCGCAGGCGGCCGATCTCTGCGTCACGGGTCTGTCGCTCGGCGTGATGTCCAAGGCCTACGGCCTGCCCGGCCTGCGCATCGGCTGGATCGCCTGCCGCGACCATGCGCTGCTGTCGCGCATGGAGCGCTACAAGCACTATCTCTCGATCTGCAATGCGAAGCCGTCGGAAGTGCTCGCGACGATCGCGCTGAAGGCGGCCGATACCCTGCTCGCCCGCAACCGCGCGCGCTGCCGCGCAAATCTCGCCAGGCTCGGCGCGTTCTTCGCGGCCCATCCCGATCGCTACGAATGGCGCGAACCGGACGGCGGCTGCGTCGGCTTCGCGCGCTATCTCGGCGCCGACGGCGTCGAAACGCATTGCCGCCGGCTCGTCGAGGAGGCCGGCGTGCTGCTGCTCCCGGCCAGCCTGTTCGAATCCGCGCTGCTGCCGGTCCCGACCGACCGCTTCCGCGTCGGCTTCGGCCGCGACGGCATCGATGCCGGTATCGCCGCCTGGGAAGATTTCCTCGTGCACTGAGCGCCGAGGAAACCGTCGGAACACGCTCTGCCCCGAGAAACGGAGGCCTCTTCTACTGCTGCGCCGGCGCAGGCTCGGCGGGTTTGGGCGCCTTGAGGTCGACGATCACGGCATCGCCGCGCAGCTTCTGCATCCACTGCTCGCCCTGACGCGCGATCATGCGCTTCTGCAGTTCGCCGCGGACTGCATCGAAAGCGGGCGGCGTCACCGGCTTCGTGGCGGCGACGTGCAGCAAATGCCAGCCGTACTGCGACTTCACCGGCACCTTGCTCGATTCGCCGGCCTTGAGCGCCTTGAGCGCATCCATGAGTTCCTGCGACGGCAACTGCACGAGACGCACGTCCGTGAATTCGCGCGCCTGCTTGGCCTTGCTCTGCCATTCGGCGTAGAGCGCGTTCCACGCCTTGCCGCCCAGCAGTTCCTCGCCGGCCTTCAGGGCATCGGCTTCGTTGTCGAACAGCAACTGGCTGAAATCGTAGGACTCGCTGCCGGCCTTCGCGACCTGCGTGTCGTATTCCGCCTTGAGCATGTCTTCGGTGATCGCATGCGTGCGCGCGTAGAACTCCATGGTCGCGTTCGCGACACCCTGGAGACGCTGCGCTTCGACCGTCGCGCCGAACTTCGGATCGTCTTCCATGCCCTGCCTGCGCGCGACGTTCGCGAGCAGCACGTAGTCGGACAGTTCCTTGATCGCGCGCTGGCGCTGTTCGGGATTGGCGAGATCGAGGCCGCGGCCGCGCGCGACTTCCTCGAGCAGCGCCGTCGGCACCGGCTGGTCGTTGACGCGCAACACGGGCTCGCCGCCGGCGTACTGGATCACCGGCGGCTTGCCGCTGCCGCCGGAACAGCCGGCCAGCGACGCAAGGACCAGCAGGGACAGGACTCTACGCATGGACGGCTCCTCAGACTTCGTGCGGCGCGCGCGCGTCGATCGCGAGCGCGTGGATATCGGTTTGCATCAGGTCGCCGAGCGCGGCGTAGACCAATCGATGGCGCGCCAGCGGCGCGCGTCCTTCGAACTGCGCCGCGACGATGCGCACGCGGAAATGGCCGCGACCGTCGCGCGCCCCCTCGTGCCCCGCATGCTTGTGGCTTTCGTCGATGAGGTCGAGCTGCGAGGGCTCGAGCCGCACGAGCGCGGCACGGATGCGTTCGAGCCGATCGCTCACGGCAACACCTTCTTGAACGGGCGCACGTCGACGCGCGCGTAGACGCCGGCTTCCACATAGGGATCGGCATCGGCCCAGGCCTGCGCCGCCGCCAGATCGGTGAATTCGGCGACGATGAGGCTGCCGCTGAAGCCGGCCGCGCCGGGGTCCACTGCATCGATCGCCGGGAACGGGCCAGCCAGCAGCAGACGGCTTTCCTGCTTCAGCGCGTCGAGGCGCGCGAGGTGCGCGGGTCGTGCGGCGAGCCGCTGCGCCAGTGAGTCTTCGCGGTCGTAGCCGGTAATCGCATACCACATGGGTCGAGAGTTCCTCGTGCGGGAGCGACGGCGCTCGCCGGTCGATGATTCTAGTGTCGGGGGTTGCGGCTCGCCATCGCCATCGCCATCGCCATCGCCGGCTGCCGACCGCCGGCGTCGGCGAATCGGGCGACAGTGCCGGCGGCGCCGTTACGACGCCGTCAAACCTCGGGCCGCATGTACGGGAACAGCAGCACGTCGCGGATCGACGCTGCGTCGGCGAGCAGCATCACGAGCCGGTCGATGCCGACGCCGAGGCCACCGGTCGGCGGCAGGCCGTATTCGAGCGCGCGGATGTAATCGTGGTCGAAGTGCATCGCCTCGTCGTCGCCGGAATCCTTCGCGGCCACCTGCGCCTGGAAGCGCGCGGCCTGGTCTTCGGGATCGTTGAGTTCGGAGAAGCCGTTCGCGAGTTCCTTGCCGCCGACGAACAGCTCGAAGCGGTCGGTGATGCCCGGATCGCTGTCGTTCTCGCGCGCGAGCGGCGACACCTCGGTCGGATATTGCGTGATGAAGGTCGGCTGCACGAGCGTGCCTTCGACCGTGGCCTCGAACAGTTCGAGCAGCAGCTTGCCCCAGCCGTAGGACGGCTTCACGTGGATGCCCTTGCGCGCGCAATGCGCGGCGAGCGCTTCGCGATCGCGCAGGTCCTGCACCGGGATGTCCGGGTTGAGCTCGCGTACGGCCTGTTCCATCGGCCAGCGCTTGAACGCCGGGCCGAGATCGATGCTGCGACCTTCCCAGGTCAGCGCGGTCGCGCCGAGCGTGGCCTGCGCCGTATCGCGGATCATGCCTTCGGTCAGGTCCATGATCTCGTTGTAGGTCGCGTAGGCCTGATACAGCTCCAGCATCGTGAACTCGGGGTTGTGCCGCGTCGACACCCCCTCGTTGCGGAAGTTGCGGTTGATCTCGTAGACGCGCTCGAAACCGCCGACGACGAGACGCTTGAGGTACAGCTCCGGCGCGACGCGCAGGTACAGCTGCAGGTCGAGCGCGTTGTGATGCGTGACGAACGGCCGCGCGGTCGCGCCGCCCGGGATCACGTGCATCATCGGCGTCTCGACTTCCATGAAGCGCCGCGCCGGATCTTCGAGCCAGCTGCGGATATGGCCGATGATGGCCGAGCGCAGCTTGAACACACGGCGCGCTTCCTCGGTGACGACGAGATCGACATAGCGTTGGCGATAGCGCTGCTCGACGTCGGCGAGGCCGTGCCACTTGTCCGGCAACGGCCGCAGCGACTTCGTCAACAGCCGGAGCTTGTCCACTTTTACCGAAAGTTCGCCGGTCTTGGTGCGCGTCAGCACGCCTTCGGCACCGAGGATGTCGCCGACGTCCCAGCCCTTGAATGCGGCATATGCGTCGTCGCCCAGGGCCGCCTGCTGCAGGAACAGCTGCAGCCGCGCCGACATGTCCTGGATCTGCGCGAAGCTGGCCTTGCCCATCTGGCGCTTCGCGAGCAGGCGTCCGGCCACGCGCACGCGGCGGCCCAGCGCCTCGATCGCCTCGGCGGTCCAACGTTCCTTGTCGGCGAATTCGGCCTGCAGGTCGCCCGCGAACGCGTCGGGCGCGAAGTCGTTCGGGAACGCGACGCCCGCCGTGCGCAGGGCGCGCAGTTTCTCGCGCCGCTCGGCGATCAGACGGTTTTCGTCGTCGCGCGTTTCGGTCGGCGTATCGGGGCGGTTCGTTTCTTCGTTCATCGCTG
Organism: uncultured Lysobacteraceae bacterium; assembly: GCA_946482585.1. The sequence continues at coordinate 159 of CAMLSI010000071.1, read as the reverse complement.
TATTCCCACTCGACTCGGGAGCCGGAGAACCGGCTCCGGCAATTGCCTGCGTTTACTTCGCGCTCGCGCGCTTGATCAGCGCGAGCAGCCGTTCGTTGCCGTCGGCGCCCTCGCGCAACTTGCCGGCGGCTTCGGCCGACAGTTTTGCGCCGGCATCGA
>CAMLSI010000070.1 GCA_946482585.1 uncultured Lysobacteraceae bacterium | reverse complement strand
CACTATCTCGCCGGCCTGTACGGCATCGCGATCGCCGCCACGTCGATGCTGTCGATGGCCGGCATGATCGTCGCGCTCGACGCCTACGGTCCGATCACGGACAACGCCGGCGGCATTGCCGAAATGGCCGAACTGCCGCCCGAAGTCCGCGCCGTGACCGATCCGCTCGACGCGGTCGGCAATACGACGAAGGCCGTGACCAAGGGCTATGCGATCGGCTCGGCCGGCCTCGCAGCGCTCGTGCTGTTCGCCGACTACACGCACAACCTCGAAGCAGTGGGCAAAGTCGCGACCTTCGACCTGTCGAACCACATGGTCATCATCGGCCTGTTCCTCGGCGACCTGATCCCCTATCTGTTCGGGGCCATGGCAATGGAGGCCGTCGGTCGCTCGGCCAGTGCCGTCGTCGAAGAAGTGCGCCGCCAGTTCCGCGAGATCCCCGGCATCATGGAAGGCAAGGCCAAGCCGGACTACTCGCGCGCGGTCGACATGCTGACCAAGGCCGCGATCAAGGAAATGATGATCCCGTCCTTGTTGCCGGTGGCCGTACCTGTCGCCGTCGCGTTCCTGCTCGGACCGCAGGCGCTGGGCGGGCTCCTCATCGGCACCATCGTCACGGGCCTGTTCGTCGCGATTTCCATGACCACGGGCGGTGGCGCCTGGGACAATGCGAAGAAATACATCGAGGACGGACACCATGGCGGCAAAGGTTCGGACGCGCACAAGGCGGCCGTGACCGGCGACACCGTCGGCGACCCGTACAAGGATACGGCCGGCCCCGCGGTGAACCCGTTGATCAAGATCATCAACATCGTCGCCCTGCTGCTGGTACCGCTCCTTTAACGTCCGCACGCATACATACTAGTATGTGGTGAGGTACTCAGTCGCCGCATGCGTCCTGACTGCATGCGGTGAGGTATTCAGCGGCGGAAGATGTCGACTTCCTGCCGGTTTGAGCGGATTGCCGTATCGCCTTCGCGTGGGGCGGTACGGCGCCCCTCCCTCCACGCGGAACGGAAACCTATCTCGCAGGCTTCCGTTCATTACCGGAGAAGACGATGTCGAGCTATCCCAGATTTGTTCGGATTGTTGCTGCGGTTTCCTCGCTATTGCTCGCGCCTGCAGCGTTTGCACAGATCTATGTCAACGGCACTCTGAGTTCAGGCCCCACGTCTGAAAGCGGATCCGCCGCGCCGGCCGGCGCCAATTGGTCGGAACTCCAGCACGACACCGGCAACACGACCGAAGCCAACGCGTCCGCCGGATTTTCCAATCCCGCAGGCCAGTTCCGGCTGGCGGACGATTTCACCGTACCCGCCACCGAAAACTGGACCCTGACGGCGATCAATGTCTTCGACTACAAGACCGGATCCGCAGCGACGCCTTCACCGTTCACCGCGGCGACGCTCCAGATCTGGAACGGCCGACCCGGCGATGCCGGCGCCACGGTGCTCTGCGGCGATACGACCACCAATGTGCTGGCCGCCAGCACCGACGCGAACCTGTTCCGGCTGTTCAACAGCGCCGTCCCGCCGCCAGGCTCGGCCGTCGGTACGACACGCCGCATCTGGCAGAACCGGCTGACCGTTCCGGCCGGTTGCGCCGGCACGGACTTCTTCACCGGCGGCAACACCTACTGGATCAGTTGGGACACGACCGACTCCGCGGCCGGAGCGCACTTCGCACCGAGCAAGATCATTCCCGGTTCGCGCAACAATCCCGGTGGCAACGCACGGCAGTTCACGGTGAGTACCGCAACCTGGGCCGACGTCATCGACGCCGGCACCCCGGCAACCGCACCGGACTATCCGCAAGACTTCCCATTCACCCTCGAAGGCACGATCGGCGTGAGCGACCTGATCTTCGCCAACGGTTTCGAACCCTAAGCCCACAGGGAGCCGGCGTCCTGCACGCCGGCTCCGCTTTCTCGCCAGGACCTCGTTGGTGCGCCGCAACAGGATTTTCCGTATCCTTCGCGCCCTTCTGCCCCGCGCCGGGGCCTCATCCTGGAAACTGCAATGGGTCTGGACCGCGTTCCCACCGGCAAAGACGTGCCGAACGAAATCAACGTCATCATCGAGATTCCGAAGGACGCGGAGCCGGTCAAATACGAAGTCGACAAGGCCAGCGGCGCGATCTTCGTCGATCGCGTGCTGTCGACGCCGATGCGCTACCCCTGCAACTACGGCTACGTGCCGAACACGCTCGGCGGCGACGGCGACCCACTCGACGCGCTCGTGATCCTGCCACTGCCGCTGGTCCCGGGCGCCGTGATCCGTTGCCGTCCAGTCGGTGTGCTGCGCATGACGGACGAAGCCGGCAGCGACGAGAAGCTCGTCGTCGTCCCGATCTCGAAGGTCTTCGCCGGCTACGCCCACATCGAAGACATCAAGCAGGTCTCCGCGCATTGGCTTGAACGAATCGGCCATTTCTTCGAGCACTACAAGGATCTCGAGAAGGGCAAGTGGGTCAAGGTCGAGGGCTGGGACGGCGCCGAAGGCGCGAAGAAAGATGTGCTCGACGGCGTCGCGCGCTACGAAGCCGATCAGGCCAACGGCTGATCGCTCGCCGAAGCTGCGAAACAAAAAAAGCGGCCCAAGGCCGCTTTTTTCGTTTCAGGGTCGGATTCCGACTCGCCCCTAGCCGCGTTCGAGCAGCGATATCAGGTCGATGATTGCCGCATTCGCGCGCGAGACATAGTTCGCCATGACCAGCGAATGGTTGCCGAAGAAACCGAACGGCGTGCCATTGAGGATGACCGGACTGCCGAGCCCCTTCTGCCCCTCCTCGAGCTCGCGCACGACCTGCTGCAGACTGACCTGCGCGTTCTTGTCGCGCAGCACCGGTCCGAAATCACGCTGCATCGCATGCAGTTGCTGCAACAGCGCCCAGGTATAGCCACGTGACTCGTAGAACACGTCGTCGATCTTGGTCCACGGCGTCTGCACCATGCGCGGGCCGGCACTTGGCGTCGATTGCTGGGCGCTGCGGTCGCCGGACAGGTCGGTGTCCAGGCGTACTTGGCCGACGCTCGCCGACAGCCGTTGCGACAGCGAGCCGAGCCGGCTCGACACGACGCGCAGGTAGTTCACGAGATTGTCCGCGCGCGCGTAGAACTGCGCGTCGCTCTGATCCGCGTCCGCAAGGCGCACGAGATAGCTGTTCAGATGCGAAGCCGCCTTGCGGTACTGGCTTTCCGAACTGGGGAACAGCCAGCGATCGTTCGGGCTCGACAGGAGCGGCTCGGCTTCCATCAGATCCTTGTCTTCCGCGCTCTGCGTCTGCGAGCGACTGAAATCGCTGCGCAGGAAACGGCTCAGGTCGCGACTGGCGCTGAGTACGCCGAATTCCCAGTTCGGCACGTTGTCCATGAGCGCGCCGGGCGGAAACAGGTCGTTGCTCAGATAGCCGCCGCGCTTGTTGAGCAACGTCTCCAGGCTCGCGATCAGCGTCGCCGTCGTGACGCTGCCGACGACGACGGGCTGGCTGACCGCCTGCGCGCGTCGGTCGGCTTCGCGCTGTACGTCGAGGGAGTCCGGCTCGTAGTCCCACCACCACATCAGCGCGAGCAGCGCGAGAACGAGCACAAGCACCAGCGTGCCCAACGCACCGAACCAGGGCAGGCGTTTGCGCGTGGCGATCAGGGGATCCGTCGGGCTCATGGCCGGCTTCCTTGGGGCGATGGTGGATTCTTGGGGTACGCCAGCGTAGCTATCAAGTGCGACGGATGCACTGGCGCGACGATACGCGGCCGCTATGATCCGGCGCCGGGGGGCCAGCCGGCCCGGGAGGAGAGTCCATGAATACCATCACTGCGCGCCGCAAAGGCGCGCTGCGGCTGCGCGCGCGCCTGCCGCTGTTTGTCGCCTTGCTGCCCGCGATCGGCAGCGCCGCGACATTTACGGTCGCCACCACCAGCGACAGCGGCACCGGAAGCCTGCGCGACGTGATCGACCAGGCCAACCGCACGGCCGGCGCGGACACGATCACGTTCGGCAGCAACGTCACGGGAACGATCACGCTGACGAGCGGCGCCATCGACATCATCGACGCGCTGCGCATCAACGGGCCGGGAGCGGCGCGCCTCAGCATCAGCGGCAACGACAGTTCGCGTATTTTCCGCGTCGATCCCTCGACGCCGGAGGACGTCATTGCCGTCGATATCGCCGGACTCACGTTCATCGACGGCAGTTCCGCCGACGAGGGAGGGGCGATCTTCACCGACGACAGCGACCTGACGATCACGAACTGCGTGTTCCGCAACAACGCAGCGCAGCGCGGCGGCGGCCTCTATGCGTTTCCGACTGCATCGACAACGCTGACGTTGCGCAACACGCGATTCGAGAACAACACGGCGGTGGCGGACGGCGGCGGGTTCGGCGCGCAAGACATCGACCACGTCGTCGTCGACAACGTCGTGGCAATCGGCAACACCGCGAGCCGCAACGGCGGCGGCGCCTACCTGCGCGCCGTCGGCGTCGACATTTCGCTGAGCGACTTCAGCAACAACACGTCGAGCACGTTGCCGCCGGCAATCACGGGCATCACCGGGGGCGGCGGCTTGCGTATCGACGGCTCGAAAGCGACCGCGACCGCATCAGTCGTGCTGACGCGCTTCGCCGGCAATACTGCGCAGCAGGGGCAGGGCGGCGCAATCTGGATCAGCGCGCAGCCGCCGGACGCGCTGCCAATCGTCGCCACGACGACGCTCGGCCGCGTCCAGCTCACCGGCAACACCGCCAACCTGACTGGCGGAGGCATCAGCGCCGCGTTCGTCAACGCGAGGCTGAGCGGCGCGAGCCTGGTCAACAACACGGCTCAACAATCCGGTGGAGGCATCGCTTACCAGGACGCCGGAACGCTCGCGCTGTCGGACTCGACGGTGGTCGGCAATACCAGCGCGCTCGCAAACGGCGGCGGCATCTACAGCGCTGCGGAGACCGGCCTCGCCGTCGCTTCCAGCACGATCGTCGGCAACAACGCGATGAACGGCGGCGGCATCCTGCGCACCGGTGGCGGAGCAACGTTGCGCAACTCCATCGTCGCCGACAACGTATCGGCCACTGCGCCAGATCTCAATGGCTTGTTTTCTGCGAATTATACTTTGGTAAAAAATCGCAGCGGCGCGACCCTCACGGGCGGCGCCGGAAACCTAGCCGAGGGAACCAGTCCGCTGCTCGGACCGCTCGCGATGAACGGCGGTCCGACGCTGAGTCTGTTGCCCGCAACCGGCAGCCAGGTGCTGAATGCGGGCGACCCGTCGGGCAGCGGACTCGCGACCGGCGACCAGCGCGGCCTTCCGCGCGTCGCCGCCGGCCGCGTCGATCTCGGCGCGATCGAACGCCAGTCGCCCGAAGACGTGATCTTCCGCTACGGGTTCTGAAATGCGCGACGGCGCCGGAAACCGCAACGCGGTCTCCGGCGCCGTCGCAACGACTGGTCAGGCCTCGCGATAGAGCTGAGCGCCGCCGGCGATGAACTCCTTCGCTTTCTCCTGCAGCCCTTCCGACAGCGCGTCGTTTTCGCTGACTCCCTTCTCGGCCGCGTAGTCGCGCACGTCCTGCGTGATCTTCATCGAACAGAAGTGTGGGCCGCACATCGAGCAGAAATGCGCGACCTTGTGGGCATCCTTCGGCAGCGTTTCGTCGTGGAATTCCTGCGCCTTCTCGGGATCGAGGCCGAGGTTGAACTGATCCTGCCAACGAAACTCGAAGCGCGCCTTGGACAGCGCGTTGTCGCGCGCCTGCGCCCCCGGATGCCCCTTCGCGAGATCGGCCGCGTGCGCCGCTATCTTGTACGCGATGATGCCGTCGCGTACGTCCTGCTTGTTGGGCAGGCCGAGATGCTCCTTCGGCGTCACGTAGCAGAGCATCGCCGTGCCGAACCAGCCGATCATCGCCGCGCCGATCGCGCTCGTGATGTGGTCGTAGCCGGGTGCAATGTCGGTCGTCAACGGCCCGAGCGTATAGAACGGCGCCTCGCTGCAGACGCGCAGTTGCCGCTCCATGTTTTCCTTGATGAGCTGCATCGGCACATGACCCGGCCCTTCGATCATGGTCTGCACGTCGTGCTTCCAGGCGATGTGCGTCAGTTCGCCGAGCGTATCGAGCTCAGCAAACTGCGCGGCGTCGTTCGCGTCGGCGATCGAGCCCGGCCGCAACCCGTCGCCGAGCGAGAATGCAACGTCGTAGGCTTTCATGATGTCGCAGATTTCCTCGAAATGCGTGTAGAGAAAATTCTCGCGATGATGCGCGAGGCACCACTTGGCCAGGATGGAACCGCCGCGACTCACAATGCCGGTCACGCGCTTGGCGGTCAGCGGAATGTGGGCGAGCCGCACGCCCGCGTGGATCGTGAAGTAGTCGACGCCCTGCTCCGCCTGCTCGATCAGTGTGTCGCGGAATATTTCCCAGGTCAGTTCCTCGGCCTTGCCGTCGACCTTTTCGAGCGCCTGGTAGATGGGCACGGTGCCGATCGGCACCGGCGAATTGCGCAATATCCATTCGCGCGTTTCGTGAATGTGCTTGCCGGTCGAAAGATCCATGACCGTGTCGCCGCCCCAACGGATCGACCAGACCATCTTCTCGACCTCTTCCGCGATCGACGAGGTCACCGCCGAATTGCCGATGTTCGCGTTGATCTTGGTCAGGAAGTTGCGGCCGATGATCATCGGCTCGGACTCGGGATGATTGATGTTGTTCGGAATGATCGCGCGACCGCGCGCGACCTCGTCACGAACGAACTCGGGCGTGATCAGCTTCGGCAACGCCGCGCCGAAACTCTCGCCCGGATGCTGCACGCGCAGGTGCGCTTCGAGTGCTTCGATGCGCTGGTTCTCGCGCAGCGCGATGAATTCCATTTCCGGCGTTACGATGCCTTTGCGCGCGTAGTGCATCTGCGTCACGTTGGCGCCGGCCTTCGCGCGCAGCGGACGCCGCAGGTTGGGAAAGCGCACGGCGTCGAGGCGGTGATCGGCCTCGCGCTTGCGGCCGAACTCGGACGACAGCCCGGCGAGCTGCTCGACGTCGCCACGCTCGGCGATCCAGCGTGCGCGCAGCGGCGGCAGCCCCGCGCTGAGGTCGACGCGATAGTCGGGATCGGTGTACGGACCGGACGTGTCGTACACGGTCACAGGAGCATTCTTCTCGGCGCCGAAGACGAGCGGCGTGTCGGCAAGCGCGATTTCGCGCAGCGGCACTCGCAGGTCATCGCGACTGCCAGTGACATGGGTCTTGCGCGAGCCGGGGATCGGTCGCGTTACCTGTTCGGACAGTTCCTGGGTCTGGCGCACCAGGTCGGAAGGCAGGGCATTCATCGGCGTCGTCCTCAATGGTCGGGGGACGAAGCGGCGGCGCGCGCGGCGCGACGTGGCCACGCGACGAAGCTTCCTACGCCGGCATGACCCGGGTCAGGTACGAAGGGACTCTCTCAGCCCAGCCTGGGCACCCCCGCTTCAGACGCGCATTCAAACACGAAGCGGGGGTTGCGGGCGAGCAATGGCTCTACGCCGATCTCAGCCGCACCCGCGCGAGGGCGCGTACGCGCGCAGGAACATGTCGACGGTCGCGTTGATGTGATCTTCGGTCGCCTGGTCGCAGAGCGGCTCGGAGCAGCCGCACATCATGCGGGCGTGCAGTTCACCCTTCAGCAGACAGAAGAACTGCGACGTCGCACGCCAGACCTGCGGAATTTCGAGCTGGCCCGCATCGACTTCGGCCTGAAGGAACGCTTCGAACGCCGCCTGAAGCTTCTTGGGTCCCGCCTCCCAGAACAGCTGCGCGAGCTTCGTCGGCTGCGCCTGCGACGTCATCATGCGATGCAGCGAGATCGATTCTTCGCTGGTGATCAACGAGAAGAACGCGCGCGCGATGGTCAGCAACTGGCCGCGAATCGGGCCGCTGAGATCCGCCAGAAACAGTGCCGATGGCAGCTGTTCCTCGCACTTGGCTTCGATGACCGACTTGAACAGCGTCTCCTTGTCGGTGAAGTGACTGTAGACGGTCAGCTTCGATACACCGGCTTCAGCGGCGATCGCATCCATGCTGGTGCCGTCGAACCCGTGACGCGGAAACAAGCGCTTGCCCGCGTCGAGGATCGCCGCGCGCTTTTCGAGATCTTTCGGCCGCCCTGGAGCGGCCTGTTTCATCACAGATGACATGGCCAATAAATACTAGACAGTGCAGTTTAGTAATGATACTGTACCGAGCAGTTCAGGTAAACCCGTTCGTTACTTCATTCGAGGATTGTAACAATGCGCGCCCACGTCGCCCCCAGCCTGCCAAGCCGACTCCGTCGCCTGGGGATTGGCCTGCTCCTGATCGTACCGACGCTCGTGCTCGTTTCCGGCTGCAACACCCGCGCCGAAGTGCAAGAGCCCATCCGCCCCGCCATCGTAGCGCGTCCGCAGTCGGCTTCGGCCGAAGCCGGGACCTTATATAGCGGTGACATCAAAGCCCGCTACGAAAGCGCCCTCGGATTCCGCGTCGGCGGCAAGATCCGCCAGCGCAACGTCGATGTCGGCGCACACGTCAAGGCCGGCGACATCATCGCCGAACTCGACCCGCAGGATTTGAACCTCCAGGCCAGCAGCGCAAGGGCGTCGCTCGCTGCCGCCGAAGCTGACCTCGCGACCGCGAATTCGGAACGTGAGCGCTACCAGGCGCTGCGCCAGAAGAACTTCGTCAGCGCAACGCAGTTCGACGCCGTCGACAATCGCCTCAAGGCCGCCACGGCCCGCGCGACAGAAGCGCGCGCGGCATTGAACGTCGCGCAGAACCAGGCGGGCTACAGCGAATTGCGCGCAGACCATGACGGCATCATCACCTCGATCGCGGTCGAAGCCGGCCAAGTCGTCGGCCCGGGACAGACGGTCGCGACGCTCGCCCGCGATGGCGAGCGCGAAGTGGAAATCAGCATTCCCGAGAGCCGTATCGGCGACTTCCGCAAAGAGCAGTCGGCGACGGTCGAACTCTGGGCCGAATCCGGCAAGCACATGGCCGGCTCCCTGCGAGAGATCGCGCCGGAAGCCGATACGACGACACGCACGTATCGTGTCCGCGTCGCGCTCGGCGACGATGCGGTGCAGGCCAAGCTCGGCCAGACCGCGCGGGTTTTCTTCAGCGGCGAGGAAAGTGATGCCGCGCATCTCGTCCCGCTCGCCGCACTTTACGAAAAGGATGGCAAGCCTGCGGTCTGGGTGCTCGACGCCAAGACGCGACAGGTCCACCTGAAGCCGGTTACGGTCAGCGCCTATCGCGAACAGGGCGTCGTACTGATGGATGGCGTCGACAGCCAGGACTGGATCGTGGCCGCCGGCGTGCACAAGCTGCGCGAAGGTCAGTCGGTCAATCCGGTCGACCACGGCAACAAGCCGCTGACGCTGTAACCGCAACCGCTCCCCGCCCGATCGCTGCTCCGCCGCCCCCCCTCCCAACGGCCGGGCAGCGACCGGGCACCTTTTGATTCCGATTCGTCGCGGCAATCGCCTGCCGCTTCGCCCCGACCATTGCATGCGGGCTCCGGAACACGTTCCGGAGCCCGCAAACATTCGCCACAAGAGCGACAAATGAGCCAATTCAACTTGTCCGAGTGGGCGCTCAAGAACCAGTCGATCGTGCGCTACTTCATCGTAGTGCTCGCGCTGGTCGGCATCCTGTCCTATCGCTCCCTCGGTCAGTCGGAAGACCCGCCGTTCACGTTCAAGGCGATGGTCATTCATACGACCTGGCCCGGCGCCACGGCCGCAGAGATCAACGAGCAGATCACCGAGCGCATCGAGAAAAAACTGCAGGAGCTGCCGGATCTCGAATTCCTGCGCAGCTACGCGCGGCCCGGCGAATCGCAGATCATCGTCGTCGCCAAGGATTCGCTCGATTCACGCTACGTGCCGGACCTCTGGTACCAGGTACGCAAGAAAATCGGTGACATCCGCCACACCCTGCCACCCGGCGCGCAGGGTCCGTTCTTCAATGACGAGTTCGGCGACACCTTCGGCAACATCTATGCGCTGACCGGCGACGGCTTCTCCTACGCCTTGCTGAAGGACTATGCGGAACGTCTGAAACTCGCGCTGCTGCGCGTGCCGAACGTCGCGAAGGTCGATCTCATCGGCCTGCAGGACGAAAAGGTCTACATCGAGGTTTCCAACGCCAAGCTCGCGACGCTCGGCGTCAGCTTCGCGCAGGTGCAGGCCACGCTCGAAGCGCAGAATGCGATCACGCCCGCGGGCAGCTTCGAGACCGCGTCCGACCGCATCTACATGCGCACGTCCGGCGCCTTCGATTCGGAAAAAGCCATCGGTGACATCGCCATCCGCGCGAACGGGAGGCTGTTCCGCCTGAGCGACGTCGCTGACGTCAAACGTGCCTATAGCGATCCGCCGCAGCCGCGTCTGCGCTTCATGGGCAAGGACGCGATCGGCATCGCCGTGTCGATGAAGAAAGGCGGCGACATCATCGCACTGGGCCGCGATCTCGACGCCGCGACCAAGCAGCTCGAAACATCGTTGCCGACCGGCCTCGAACTCTCGCGCGTCGCCGATCAGCCGCACGCGGTCCAGCGTTCGGTCAACGAGTTCGTGCGCACGCTTGCCGAAGCCGTCATCATCGTTCTGCTCGTGAGCTTCTTCTCGCTCGGCTTCCGCACCGGTCTCGTCGTCGCACTGTCGATTCCGCTCGTGCTCGCGATGACGTTCGCGGCGATGCAGTATTTCGGCATCGATCTCCACAAGATCTCGCTCGGCGCGCTGGTGCTCGCGCTCGGCCTGCTCGTCGACGACGCCATCATCGCGGTCGAGATGATGGCGGTGAAGATGGAACAGGGCTACGACCGTATCAGTGCCGCGGCATTCGCCTATACGTCGACCGCATTTCCGATGCTGACCGGCACGCTCGTGACGGCCGCGGGCTTCCTGCCGATCGCGACGGCGAAATCGGGCACCGGCGAATACACCCGTTCGATTTTCCAGGTCGTCACGATCGCGCTGATCATCTCGTGGATCGCGGCCGTGATCTTCATTCCGTACCTCGGCTACAAGTTGCTGCCCGATCTCGGTAAGCCGGCCGAGCCGCCGCGCCCGGGCTCATTCGCCGCACGCGCCGATTCGCTGCGCCGTCGTACGATCGGCCTGCTGCCGCGGCGTTTGCGCGCCGCCCTGGCCGGCGGTCCGGCGCATGGGCACGCGCACGATCCCTACGCGTCGTCGTTCTATCGGCGCTTCCGCAGCGTCGTCGACTGGTGCGTCGCGCACCGGCGCATCGTCATCGCGGCGACGTTCACGCTGTTCATCGCCTCGATCGTCGGTTTTCGCTTCGTGCAGCAGCAGTTCTTCCCGGACTCGACGCGTCCCGAGCTCATGGTCGACATGAAACTGACCGAGGGTTCGTCGCTCGAAGCGACCGAGACCCAGGTCAAGAAGCTCGAGCAGTGGCTGAGCACGCGCAACGAGCTCGAGAACTACGTGAGCTACGTCGGCACCGGCTCGCCGCGCTTCTATCTGCCGCTCGACCAGCAATTGCCGCAGGCGAGCTTCGCCCAGTTCGTGCTGCTGACCAAGGGGCCGAAAGAACGCGAGAAGCTGCGCGCCGATCTGCTTTCGTTGTTCGAAACCGATTTCCCCGAGGTCCGTGGCCGTGTGCTGCGTCTGGAGAACGGTCCGCCGGTCGGCTATCCGATCCAGTTCCGCGTTTCGGGCGAGGACATCGGCCTCGTGCGCAAGCTCGCGCGCGACGTTGCCGAGCAAGTGCGCAAGAATCCGCATATGCGCAATGTGAATCTCGACTGGGACGAACCGAGCAAGGTCATCCATCTGGAAATCGACCAGGATCGCGCGCGCGTCCTCGGCGTGAGTTCGCAGGACCTGTCCAACTTCCTGCAAAGCTCATTGTCCGGCGTACCGATCTCGACGTACCGCGAAAAAGACGAGCTGATCCAGGTGCTGCTGCGAGGTCCCGATGAAGAACGCGCGCGGCTCTCGCTGCTCGAAAATCTCGCGGTGCCCACGACCTCGGGCAAGACGGTGCCGCTGAGCCAGATCGCGCGCCTGCAGTATTCGATGGAGGAAGGCATCATCTGGCGCCGCAACCGTCTGCCGACGATCACCGTGCGCGGCGATACCGACGGGCTGATGCAGCCGCCCACGATCACGGCGCAGATCGAACCGACGCTGGAAACGATCCGCGCGAAGCTGCCGTCGGGCTACCTGCTGGAGGTCGGCGGCACGGTCGAGGATTCGGGCAAGGGCCAGCGCTCGGTCAACGCCGGCGTACCGCTGTTCCTGTTCGTCGTGCTGACCCTGCTGATGCTCCAGCTCAGGAGCTTCAGCCGCACGGTCATGGTGTTCCTGACTGCGCCGCTAGGTCTGATCGGCGTCACGCTGTTCCTGCTCGTGTTCAACGTGCCGTTCGGCTTCGTCGCGATGCTCGGAACGATCGCCCTGTCGGGCATGATCATGCGCAACTCCGTGATCCTCATCGACCAGATCGAACAGGACATCGCCAAGGGACACGCGCCCTGGGATGCGATCGTCGATGCGACCGTCCGGCGCTTCCGCCCCATCGTACTCACTGCGCTCGCGGCGATCCTCGCCATGATCCCGCTGTCGCGCAGCGCGTTCTTCGGACCGATGGCCGTCGCCATCATGGGTGGCCTGTTCGTTGCAACGGCGCTGACCCTGCTCTTCCTGCCGGCGCTGTATGCCGCATGGTTCCGGATCAAACGTCCGGCCGCGGGCACCGCTCCGGTCGGCGCATAGGACCTCGAACATGTCATCCGCACCCGAACTGCAACTGAGCCAGACGTTCAAACTCGCGCAACGCGTCTGCGCGTGCCTGCTCGATGCCCGGCATTTCGATGCCAGTCTCGCGATGGCCTCGCGCGTACGCATCGCCGCGCTCGACAAGCTCGACCTTGCGCGCCTGACGCGCTGGCTGGCCTGGCAGACGCATGTGCGCAACCCACAGGCGCTCACGCGCATCGAACGGGTCGATCAACGTCTGGCCGCCAGCGTGCTGCATGCCCGTTCCCGCTTGCCGGCGAGCGGACGTCCGAGCCTGTCCGGAAGTCCGCGCCGGACAGCGTAAGGTGAGCAATGTCAGGTACTTGCGATGACTTCCGGCACTACGGAGCGGCTCCGGGAACAGCGATCCTGAATTTGCCGTAGCGGGCGCCAGCGCCTATGCTTTCGCCCCTTTTCCGTTGGAGTCGCACCGTGTCCCTGAATGTCGAAAGGGCTCGTTTCAACATGATCGAGCAGCAGGTACGTCCCTGGGACGTGCTCGACGCGCGCGTGCTTGCGGTCCTCAGTGAGGTGCGGCGCGAAGATTTCGTCAGCGCCGAGCACTACCAGCTCGCGTTCGCCGACCTCGAACTGCCGCTGGCCCACGGCGAATTCATGATGAAACCGGTGATCGAGGGCCGCGTCCTGCAGGCGCTCGAGGTTCGCGCCGGCGACAGCGTGCTCGAAATCGGCACCGGCTCGGGCTTCCTGACCGCCTGCCTCGCGCGCCTGGGCAGTGATGTGCTCAGCGTCGAACAACATGCCGATCTCGCTGCGACAGCGCGTGAACGGCTGCAGCGCAACGGCATCGGCAACGCAAACGTGGAAGTTGCCGAGGCAGTGCGCGAATTCCAGCCCGGCCGCGAATTCGACGTGGTCGTGCTCACGGGCGCGGCCTATACGCTGCCCGAACGCTTCAAAAGCTGGCTCAAGCCCAACGGCCGGCTGTTCGCCGTGATCGGCGAATCGCCGGTGCAGCAAGCCATTGTGTTTACGCGCGACGGCACCACTCTGCGCGAGACCTCTTTGTTCGAAACCGATCTCGCCTACCTGACGAACGCCGCTCCTCCGAAGCGGTTCAGTCTGTAACGTTCCCGGCCGGGCGAGCTCGCAACCCTTTTTGAGCCTTAATCCAGGACGGCTCCTTTCCAGGAAGCGACAATGACCAAGCGAAACCCGTTCAAGCTGCTGCCCCTGTCACTGGCCCTCGCGCTGGTGCCGGCGCTCGCCTCGGCCGAAGACCTGATCCAGGTGTACGACCTGGCCCGCCAAAACGACCCGGTGCTCTCCGGCGCCGAAGCGCAGCGCGAATCGATCAGCGAAGGCGTCGACCAGGCGACCTCGCAGCTGTTGCCGCAGATCTCTGCCCTGCTGGACTTCAACGACAGCACCCGCGACCAGTACAGCGCCGGCATTTCCGCCGACGCGGAAGGCAATCTCGGACCCCGCGTATCCACCCAGTCAAGCGATGGTCGCAGCACGACCCTCACGGGGTCGCTGACGCAGTCGATCATCGACTTCAGCAAGTGGACCGCGCGCAAGGCGGCCAAGGAACTCGAGCGTCGCGGCGATTCGCTCTACGTGCAGGCGGAACAGGACCTGTCGATTCGCGTCGCGACCGCTTACTTCGCGGTGCTCACGGCCGAAGACACGCTGACGTTCTCCCAGGCCGAAGAGAAGGCACTGAGCCGCCAGCTCGATCAGGCGCAGCAGCGCTTCGAAGTCGGCCTGTCCGCCATCACCGACGTCAATGAAGCCAAGGCGCAGCACGACTCCGCGCGCGCGTCGACGATCATCGCGCAGAACGCCCTCGAGGATGCGCGCGAAGCACTGCGCGAGATCACCGCGAAGGAACCCGGCGCACTGGCACGCCTGCGCACGGAAATCCCGATGCAGGAGCCGGTACCCAACGACATGGAAGCGTGGGTCACCAAGGCAGTCGCCGAGAATCCGGGACTCAAGGCGCAGGAATACGCGCTTTCCGCGGCGCAGGCCAACATCAACACGGCGCGCTCGGGCCATCTGCCGACCTTGTCGGGAACCGTGAGCTGGTCCCGCAATCCGAGTTGGGGCGACGGTAGTTCGAGCGAATTCCCCGGCCAGTTCCACAGCAACGGCAAGACGACGACGCATGGCGTCGGCCTGCGCCTGAGCGTGCCGATCTTCTCGGGCGGCTACACCCAGTCGCGCGTGCGCCAGGCCGTCTACGACCGT
>CAMLSI010000069.1 GCA_946482585.1 uncultured Lysobacteraceae bacterium | reverse complement strand
CCGGTGAAGCCGTAGCCCAGCGTGGCGAGCAGCGCGGCGACGATCGCCGCGGCGCCGGACGATCCGGCGGCGGGCCCGATGCGATCCCAGACCAGCCAGGCGACGCCGCCGACGCCGAGCAGCAGGCCGACGGTCCGCGACGGACTCAGACGCTCCCGCAGCCAGAACGCCGCGATCGCAGCGGCGTACAGCGGCGTGGCTGCGCTCATGGTCGCGGTGAGGCCGGTGCTGATGTGCTGCGTCGCGAAAGCGAACAGTACGTAGGGGGCGGCGGCGCCGGCGAGTCCGGTGAGGGCGATCGGTTTCCAGTTCGCGACGAGTTCGCGCCAGCGGCCGCCGAACGCGAGCAGCGGCAGCAGGCACAGGCTCGCCGCGATCGCACGCAAGCCGGCCAGGGCCCACGGGCCGAACTCGCCCGCGCCGACCTGCATGAACAGATAGGACGCGCCCCAGAGCGCGCCGAGCGCGATCAGGGTCAGTGCATCGGAAGGTTTCATCGCGGACTCCTGTCGTGGGCGGCGCATGGCGCCGGCCGGTGGCGGAATCGTCGTGCCGATTCCGGACAGGACTCAGCCTATTACCTCAACTGGACTCTTATCAGCGCCAGAATCGGTAAGTTTGATGGATCCAGTTGGAGGCTCCAACGCGATGGCGGACGGGAGAGCCCCCCGCTCCGTCAATCGGCGCGCAGGATCGGGGATGGCATTGCCTCGACGCACGGAGCTCAATCGCGGCGGCGTCGCCGCCGGCGATGACGGCCCGGCGGGCCGGCGTTCCGGGCCGTGCCGGGCACGCGGCGGCGCAGCGGTGCAGCGGTGCAGGCAGGGCGGCAGGCGTTCTCATGCCGGACATGAGACAGAAAGACGATAAGAAATTGGATGCCGTGGTCGCCGCGACCTGCCGTCTGGCCGCCGAACGCGGGTTGCTGGGCCTGACGCTGACGGAGATTGCCAAGGCCGCCGGCATTGCCACCAGCACGCTCTACGTCTACTTCGCCGACAGGGAGGCGCTGTTCAACGAGGTGTACCGCCGCGCCAAGCGCGAGGCTCTGGCGTTCTACGGCGCTGAAATCGACCCCGGCCTGCCGCTCAAGGCGCGGATGCGCGGCGTGTGGAACCGGATGCTCGACCATAGGCTGGGCCAGCATGACCAGGTCAGCTTCATGGAACAGTTCGTCGGCTCTTCGCTCATGAATGAGGACAGCCGCATCTACGTCGCGCGGCTCGGCGAAGGATTGCTTCAGGTCGTCGAAGAGGGGCAGAACGAGGAAGTTCTGAAAGCGGTACCGACTCCGTTCCTGGCCTCGCTGTTCATCGGGTCGGTCCGCGAGACTGCGCGGATGATTCGTGCCGGATCGATTGCCGACACCGAGGAAGCGCGGGCAATCGCCTTCCGGCTCTGCTGGGACGGGATCCGGTCGTGAAGTGTTTTTTTATCCTAAAAACGAATATTTTTTCACTAAAGGAGCGATGCTATGTCCATTGAAACTTCCCCCGTCGTACTCATCACCGGCGCTTCCAGCGGCATCGGCAACGCCGCGGCTCGTCGGTTTGCCGAACGCGGCTGGCGTGTCGTCGCCACCATGAGGAATCCGGCCGACGGTGCGGCCATCGCCCGGTACAACGAGACGCAGGTGCTGGCTCTCGACGTTACCGACCCCGCTTCGGTGGACCGGGCCGTCACAGCGACGCTGGACCGGTTCGGTCGCATCGATGCGGTCGTCAACAACGCCGGCTATGGTTTGATGGGGCCGTTCGAAACGGCGACGGAGGAGCAGATCCGTCATCAGTTTGCGACCAACGTGGATGGTGTTTTCACCGTGACCCGCGCGGTGCTGCCCGCGATGCGACGGCAGGGAAACGGGACGATCATCAATGTGGCTTCGCTCGGCGGATTGATTTCCCTTCCGCTGTTCTCTCTCTACAACGCAACCAAATTCGCGGTGGTCGGTTTCACCGAATCACTGTCTTACGAACTCGCGCCATTCGGCATCCGTGCCAAGACCATCGCGCCGGGAGGCGTGGCCACCGATTTCGCCGGCCGATCGATGACGCGTACGTTCGGAGCCGAAGAAAATGCCTATAGCGGCATCCTGTCCAAGGTCATGGCAGGAATGAATCAGCGGCGCGGCAATTATTCCACGCCGGAGTCCGTTGCCGACGTCATATTCACGGCGGCGACGGACGGAACCGGTCAGGTCTTGTATCTCGCCGGTCCGGACGCCGAACAGGCGTTCGCGCGGCACCGCAGCGCGTCGGAGTCGGAACGGCTGGAAATGGTGAGGCAGTATTCGGGCCTGTGACGGACGCCGCGTTTGCGTCGCCGCGCAGACGCGCCTGCGCCATTCGCGCGAACTACTCCTCGAAGCGGCTCGCGGCTTCGCGATCGCGCGCGTAGTGCTTCGCGAGCGGGAACGGCGGCAGCCAGGACTCGCGACGGACCGTCCAGAGCTCGTAGGTCGGCCGTAACTGGTCAGGAGCATCCAGGGACCCGAGGTTCACTTCGACTTCGTCTGCGGTGCGTGCAAACACCGGCGAACCGCAGCGGGGGCAGAAAAAACGTCCGGCGTAGTCGCGTGTTTCGCCGTCGACCGTCACGGCGTCCCGGGGGAATATCGCGGAGGCGTGAAAAAGCGCCCCGTGATGCTTGCGGCAGTCGAGACAGTGACAAAGGCCGACCCGATACGGGCGTCCCGACGCCACGATCCGGACGCTGCCGCAGAGGCAACCGCCCGTGAATGAATCCATGCTGCGCTCTCCTTCCGATCACGCGGGTGAATGGCGTACCGCGGCGACACCGTCGTCGCGATCGCCCGGCACGGATGCCGCGTTTCCGCATGCCTAGTTCCGGTTCCCGATTCCCGTCGCTCCGTTCCGGCGCATCTGGTGCGCACGCGCCGCCACGAGTCCGTTCAACAGCGGCGGAATCTCGGCAAGCGGCAGGCAATGATCGGCGCCGGCCTGATCGAGCGCGGCCATCGGCATCAGATCGACCTCGGCATCGAAGGGGGCCTGCACGATCGCGATGCCGCCGCGTTCGCGCAGGCGCTTGAGTCCGGCCGCGCCGTCGCTGTTCGCGCCGGTCATGATCACGCCGATCGCGCGCGCGCCGCAGGCCGATGCGGCCGAGTCGAACAGAACGTCGATCGACGGGCGCGCGAAACCGACGCGCGGATCGACCGACAGCACGAAGCGTCCGTCGTCGCCGAGCAACAGGTGGTAGCCCGACGGCGCGATGTAGACATGGCCGGCGAGCGGCATCGTGCGTTCGGCCGCTTCGTGTACCGGCAGGGTGCTGCTGCGCGACAGCAACTCGCAGAGCAGGCTCACGTCTTCCGATCCGGTATGACACACCGCGACCAGCGGCGCGGCGAAGTCGGGTGCGAGTCCGGCCAGCAGCCCATGCAGTGCGCGCAACCCGCCGGCCGAACAACCGGCGACGACGAGAGCGGGCAGGGGAGCGGCGACTTCGTTCACGCGATGCAGCAGCGGGGCGAGGAGCCGACCTTACCCGAAACGCGCGGTCCCGCGTTCGCGGCTCGACGAAAGTACGCGTGCCGGTGTCGCGGCAGCCGCGGCGCCGCTGCGCGCGACGGACACATGCCGACCTCGCTGCTCTCGGACACGGTGCAGGTTGCCGGCCGGTTCAACGGCAGCCCGTTTCTCGCGAAGGCGGGACTCCGCGATCCGGCGACCGGAACCTGGAGCCCACCGGCGCGCCTGCGCAGAGCCGCGGAGCCCCTTCGAATCACGCATCCGGCGAGACGGCGGCGGTCATCGAAGCGTCGCCGTGCGGGCGTCGTCAGGGGGAGTTGTCCAACTGAAACACGCGCAGTTTCGGGTCGATCGCGCGGAAGTCCTTCGCCGCGCGCGCGAACGAGATGTTCTCGCGCGTGCCCAGGCAGAGAAAGCCCCGGCGCACGAGACTGTCGCGGAACAGTTCGAGCACATGATTCTGCAGCGGGTCGGTGAAATAGATCAGCACGTTGCGGCAGAGGATCAGATGCGCTTCGCAGAACACGCCGTCGCAGACGAGATTGTGGTTCGCGAACGTGACGTTGCGGCGCAGGCGCGCGTCGATCGTGATGAGCTCGTAGCGCGCGTGGTAGTAGTCGGCCAGCGAATGGCGTCCGCCGGCCGCAAGGTAGTTCTCCGAGTACAGCCGCGCTTCGCGCGCGGGAAAGATGCCTTCCTGCGCGCGCGCGATCGCGGCATCGCTGAAGTCGGTCGCGTAGATCTGGCTGCGATCGTAGAGGCCGGCTTCCTCGAGCAGGATTGCGAGCGAATAGACTTCCTGGCCGAACGCGCAGCCGGCCTGCCAGACGTTGATGCGCGGATACGACGCGAGCAGCGGCAGCACCTCCTCGCGCAGCGCGCGGAATACCGCCGGGTCGCGGAACATTTCCGACACTGGCACCGACAGGCCCGCGATCACCTGCGGCAGCAGCGCGTCGTCGCGCAGCACGCGGCCGGTCAGTTCGCCGATCGTTTCACAGCCGATGGTCTGCAGCAGCGTCTGTACGCGGCGCCGGAACGACGCGCGCGCGTATTCGCCGAAGTCGTAGCCATGGCGCAGCTTCAGCGCCCGCACGAACAGGTCGAGTTCGACATCCTCGACGTCGGGCCGCGCCATCAGCGCTGCAGCCAGACGCGCATCATCGACAGCAGCTTGTCGATATCGAGCGGTTTGGACAGATAGTCGCTCGCACCGGCCTCGAGGCAGCGGTCGCGATCGCCGCGCATGGCCTTGGCCGTGATCGCGATGACCGGCAGCCGCGCGAGCTGCGGCCGTTTGCGGATCTCGCGGATGGTCTCGTAGCCGTCCATGCCCGGCATCATGATGTCCATGAGCACGAGCTGGATCTGCGGATTGTCGTCGAGCTGGCGCAGTGCCTTCGCGCCGTCCTGCGCCATCAGCACGTTGAGCCCCTTGGTACGCAGCGTCTTGGACAAGGCGAAGATGTTGCGCATGTCGTCGTCGACGACGAGAACGCTGCGTCCGCTGAGGCTGCTGTCGAGTTCGTGCGCGACCGCCGGGTCGCCGGGCTTGCGGATGCTGTGCAGGAACAGGCGCACTTCGTCGAGCAGGCGCTGCGGCGAACGCGATCCCTTGATCACGATGCTGTCGGTGAACTGGCGCAGGCGCAGGCTTTCGTCGCTGGACAGGTCGCGCGCCGAATGGATGACGACGGGCGGCGTGCCGTCGAGCTTGGCGTATTCGTCGAGAAATTCGAAACCGGACATGTCGGGCAGCTGCAGGTCCAGCACGAGGCAGTCGAAATGGCGCTCGCGCAGCGCATCGATTCCTTCGCGCCCGCTCGCGGCGTTGTCGACCTGCACCGACGCAGACGCGAGCATGTTCTGCACGATCAGGAACGAATCGGTGTCGTCGTCGATGACGAGCACATGGCGCTGTCGGCCCTGATCGTTCGCGAGCAGCCGGTCGAAGGCGTCGGCCAGCGCTTCGCGCGGCGCGGGCTTGGTCAGGAAACCGACGGCGCCGAGTTCACGTCCGCGCGCGGATTCGTCGACGCCTGAGACGAAATGCACCGGAATGTGCTGCGTGGCCGGGTTGGTGCGCAGACGCCGCATCACGGCCCAGCCGTCCATGCCCGGCAGCAGCACGTCGAGCAGTATGCCGTTCGGGCGGAACTCGGTCGCGAGCGCAAGACCGCTTTCGCCGTCGCCGGCCGCGAGCGCGCGGAAACCCTTGGCGCGGATCTGCTCGACGAGCACGCGCGCGAACAGCGGGTCGTCTTCGATCGTGAGGATCACGGTATCGCCGGCGCGCAGCTGGTTGCGGTCGTCGTCGATCCACGGCGGCGGCGTGCCGCGCGGCGCGGCGGGTTCGCCGACCGCTGCGGCCGTCGTCGGCGCGGGAGCCGGCGGCGCGAGCATCGGCACGGCCGGCGCCGCTGCCGCGCCAGCGCCGTGCGGCTGCGTTTCGCGCGGCAGCACGAGGGTGAAGCGGCTGCCGCGGCCTTCGGTACTCTGCGCGACGATGTCGCCGCCGAGCAGTTGCGCGAGGCGCCGCGCGATCGAGAGACCGAGGCCGCTGCCGCCGAACTGGCGCGCCGTGCTCGCATCGACCTGCTCGAACACGCCGAAGATCGCGGCGAGCTTGTTCGCCGGAATCCCGACGCCGCTGTCGGCGACCGCGACCGCGAACAGCTCGGCTGCGGGACGCTGCAGGGTACGCGCGAGCTCCGCCGTGCACGGCCCGAACGTGACCTCGACCTGGCCCTCGCGCGTGAACTTGATCGCGTTGCCGACGAGGTTGCCGACGATCTGTTCGAGCTTGGACACGTCGCTGCCGACCTCGGCCGGCAGCGACGGATCGACCGCGACCGTGAAGCCCAGTTCCTTTTCGCGCGCGAGCGGCCGGTAGGTGCGCGTGAGGTTGTGCGCGAGCGCGGCGAGCGCGACGGGTTCGATCAGCATGTCCATCTTGCCGGCCTCGATCTTCGACAGGTCGAGGATGTCGTTGATGAGCCGCAGCAGATTGCTGCCGGCATCGAAGATCACACGCGCGGACTCGATCTGGTCGGGCGCGAGGCGGCCGTCGTCGTTGTCGGCGAGTCCGCGCGAGAGGATCAGCATGCTGTTGAGCGGCGTGCGCAGCTCGTGCGACATGTTGGCGAGGAAGTCGGACTTGTACTGGCTCGCACGCGCGAGCTCCTGTGCCTTGTGCTCGGTCTCGCGCTGCAGCGCCTGCAGCACGTCCTTCTGCTCGTTCAGGGTTTCGGTCTTCTGCCGCAGCTCTTCGTTGGAGGCCTGCAGTTCCTCGGCCTGAACCCGCAGTTCCTCCTCGGAAGCCTGCAGACGCTGCTGCTGTTCCTCGAGCTGCGCGGTCTTGCCCGACAGCGCGTCGTTGGTGCTGCGCAGCTCTTCGCGCTGCACGCGCAGGGCTTCTTCGGACGCCTGCAGTTCCCGCGCCTGCGCTTGCGTGCGCACGAGCAGGTCGCGCGTACGGATGGCACGGACGAGATTGTCGAAGCTCAGCGCTGCGATCGGCAGCAGTTCGTCGAGCAGCAACTGCTGCTGTGCCGTGAACGGCGCGAACGCGGCGAACTCGGCCACGCCGAGCAGGCGGTCCTGCAGCAGGATCGGCAACGCGGTCACGCTGCGCGGCGCGGCTTCGCCGCTGGCCGAGTGGATGCGCACGTAATCGTCGGGTACGGGCGACAGCACGATCGCGCGGCGTTCGCGGGCACACTGGCCGGTGAGTCCTTCGCCAGGCGCGTAGCGCGTCTCGATGTGCCGCCGTTCCCGGAAGCCGTAGCCGCCGATGCGTTCGAGGCGCGCGTGTTCCTCGTCGTACTGGAAGAACACGGCGACGCCGGCGTCGAGCCGCCGCGCGAGTTCGGCGCAGAAACGATCGGCGAATTCCGCGGCGCCGGTACAGCGCTGCAGCCCGGCGGCGATCTCGCCGACCGAGGTCTTGTTCGAGTTCTGCCAATACGTATCGATCGCCGTGCGCTTGAACACGTCGAGCGCGCGCGCCATGGCGCCGACTTCGTCGCGACGCTGCCGCTGTGGCACGGCGACGTCGTGATCGTGTTCGGCGAGCCGCGTCATGAGGTTCGTCAGCGCGCGTATGGGTTCGACGATGAGCCGCCGCGACAGCAGGATCGCGAACAGGCCGACCGCGACCGCGAGCACGAGCATGCCGAGCACCGTGATCCGCGTCGTCGCGGCGGCGCGATCGAGCTCGCTGATGCGTGCCTGCAGCTGCGCATGAGCGGCGGCGTCGATGTCGGTCAGCAGTCGCTCCAGCGGCCGGCCTTCGCGCCGGTCGGCCTCGCCGAAACGCTGGGCCAGCGTATGCAGCGCCGTCATGCGCGCGCCGTCTCGCGGAACTGCCGCGGCGTCCGCCAGCAGCGACTGGACGACACGCGCGTCCCAGTCGCGGAAACGCTGCTCGGCCTGCAGCGCGCGCGAAGTCAATGCCGCATCGTCGTGGGTTCGAGTGAGGAGTCCGGCAAAGCTGCGCTCGAATTCGGCGCGTTCCGCGGTGACCAGTGCCGGCGCGCCCTCGCCGTCGGCGAGCAAGTCGTACAGTGCGGTCTCGAGCCGGTGCATCGCCGCGCGCACGTTCTGTACCGCGTCGATGGTCGCGACGGCCTGCTGTTGCGCGGCGTGCGCGCGCGCCTGCTCCGCCAGCGCGCCGATGATGACGACGCAGGCGATCACGAAGATGAGGAGCACGCTCGCGAAGGCGAATGCGAGCTTGCGTTGGATCGGCAGATCCGCGAGCCAGGAAGATTGCGCGTGCTGCTCGTTCATGACTCGTCCCCGCATTCCATTGCCGGCCCGGCGATCGGGCGGGCTGGCCGATCCAAGGGCGATGCGGTCGCCGGCAGCGATCGCGTCGACTGACACGCATGGTAGCGAAACTCGGACCGCGTGGTCCGTGCGAGAGTCGCTGTCGTCTCGGTGCGCATGCGGCTTCATTCGCCGCGTCAGCGCGCGAGCGCCTGCAACGCGGCCAGCGTATCGGCCTCGGCCGCGGGCTTGTCGTGGCGCCAGCGCAGGATGCGCGGAAACCGCACGGCGAAGCCGGACTTGTGCCGCGTCGAGCGGTTGACCGCCTCGAAACCGAGTTCGAACACTTGCAGCGGCTGCACCGCGCGCACCGGGCCGAAGCGTCCGGTGGTGTGTGCACGTATCCATTTGTCCAGTTCGAGGATTTCGCGGTCGTCGAGACCGGAATAGGCCTTGGCGACCGGCACGAGCGCGCCGTCCTGCCAGACGCCGAAGGTGTAGTCGGTATAGAGCGTGCTGCGCCGGCCGTGGCCGGCCTGCGCGTACAGCATGACGGCATCGATCGCGAGCGGAGCGATCTTCCATTTCCACCAGTCGCCGCGACGGCGGCCGACCTGGTAGCCCGACGTCAGGCGCTTGAGCATCAGTCCTTCGACGCCGCGTTCGCGCGCCATCGAGCGCCGTTGGGCGGCATCGGACCAATCGGCGACGTCCAGTTCGGGCGACAGGCGCAGGCGCGGGTCCGCGACCTGCGCCAGCACGGCGCGCAGTGCGGCACGACGTTCGGCCAGCGGGCATTCGCGCCAATCCTCGCCGTCGAGTTCGAGCAGGTCATAGACCAGCATTTTCGCGGGCGCGTCGGCGAGACTCCTGGCGCCGGGCTTGCGCCGCTGGATACGCGTCTGCAGCGCGGCGAACGGCAGCGGTACGGTTTCATCGTCGCGCCAGGCCAGCAGTTCGCCGTCGAGCACGCAGGCGCGCGGCAGGTGCGCGGCGGCCGCCTCGATTTCCGGAAAGCGTCCGTCGAGGCGTTCCTCGCCGCGCGACCACAGCGCGGTCTCGCGGCCGCGGCGGATAAGCTGCAGGCGGATGCCGTCCCACTTCCATTCGAGCAGCCATTCCGCGACGTCGCCCAGCGCTTCGGGTTCGCCTTCGAGCGGCGATGCGAGGAAAAACGGATAGGGCTGCGCGCGATCGTTCGCGCTCTCGTCGGGCGACAGCAACTGGTCGAGAAACGCCGGGCTCGGTTGCCAGGCGCCGAGCATACGCTGCGCGATGCGCGCGACGTCGACGCCGCTGAGTTCGGCCAGGGCCTGCTGCACCAGCCGCTGCGACACGCCGACGCGCAGCGCGCCGGTCAGGAGCTTGTTGAACACGAAGCGCCGTTCCGCGGCGAGCGCGCGCCAGGCGCCCACGACGAGCGTGCGCCGCGTGGTTTCGTCGTGTCCGGCGACCGCGAGCAGGCGTTGCTCGATCCAGACGTGCAGTGGCGCCGCGTCCTCGGCAACCGGGTCGGGCAGCAGCAGAGTCAAGGTTTCGGCGAGATCGCCGACGTGATCGTAGGATTCGTCGACGAGCCAGGCCGGCATGTCGGCGGCCTGCGCGATCCAGTCGCGCAGCTCGCGCGTGCCGGCGATGCGCGCCTTGGCGCCGCCGATCTTGCCGCCGGCGAGCAGCCAGAGGGCCCAGGCCGCGTCCTCGCGCGGCGCGTCGCGAAAATACGCGACGAGGGCGGCGCGCTTGTCCAGCGTGGCCGTGCTGCGGTCGAGGCGCCGGTACAGTGCGGCGAAGCGGTACATCAGTCCTCGCCCCCGAACGCGGTCGCGAACGTGCCGGCGGCCAGGCCGCGCTCGTTCAGCAGGCGCACCAGCGCGTCGCTGTTGCCGTGCATCGCGACGGTGCGCGAGGCGCCGGTCTCGGCGATGGTCGCGAGCAGCGCAGGCCAGTCGGCATGATCGGAAACGACGAAGCCGCGATCGACATTGCGCCGGCGCCGGTTGCCGCGCAGCTGCATCCAGCCCGAGGCGAAGCCGGTCTGCGCGCGACGGAAGCGGCGCATCCACGCACTGCCGGCCGCCGATGGCGGCGCGAGCACGAGCCGGCCGGCATAGTCGGCGCCGCGAGCCTGCTCGACCACGGTTTCGGTCGCGGGCAGGGCGATGCCCGCGCTGCGATAGACCTCGACTCCGGCGGCGATCGCGCCGTGCAGCAACACGGGTTCCCGTATCTGCGGCGCGAGTTCGGCGAGCAGCCGCTGCGCCTTGCCGAGCGCGTAGCAGAACAGCACGGCGGTATCGCCGGCCGCGGCGCATTCGTCGTGCCAGGCGCGGATCTCGGCGGCGACCTCGGCCGTATCCGGCCAGCGATAGACCGGCAGCGCGAACGTGGTTTCGGTGACGAAGGTGTCGCAGCGCAGCGGTTCGAACGCGGCGCAGGTCGGATCGGGCTGGCGCTTGTAGTCGCCGGACACGACCCAGATTTCGCCGTCGCGCTCGATGCGCACCTGCGCCGAGCCCAGCACGTGACCCGCGCTGTGAAGCGATACGCGCGTCGTGCCGAGCGCGAACGGTTCCGCGTAGGCGTGCACGCGATAGTCCTGTTCGCCGAGACGCCAGCGCAGTATCGGCAACGATTCGGCGACCAGGTGATAACAGCCCATGCCCTCGCGCGCATGATCGCCGTGGCCATGCGTGATCACGGCGCGCGGCACCGGCTGCGAAGGATCGATGTGGAAGTCGCCGGCCGGGCAGTAGAGCCCGGCGGCAGTCGCGACGACCAGGTCGGAAGCCACCCTCATGCGCTGCGCGGATTCCCTGCGGTGACGCCGGTCGCCAGTGACGCACGGCGGCGGTGAGATCGCCGTGAACCGGAAGGAAGGCGGGTGGATCTCGCCTGCGGCTGAGCCCAATCCGCCAAATCAGTCCGCAGTCCGGCAGGCCGATCCATCTCCGGGCCGGAGAAAACGGTTGAGACCGCCGTCGCGGTGTGCTACCTGGAAAGCCTCAGGGGCAACAAAGTACCTTGGTGGCATAAATCATGAACATCAAAAAGTTCAGAAAGTCGCTCGCGCTCGCGCTGCTGGCCGTCACGGCCGCTCCCGCGTCCGCCTCGTATATCTGGGTCGAAGGTTTCGGACAGAACGCGAACTACGAACTGGCCTACGACGAGGCCGTGGCTATGGGCGAGTCCGACTGCATCGACATCGGCGGAAATCCGACCATCTCGACCGTCTACGACGCGATCCACTACCCGACGTTCTGGTGGGTCAACACGCTGACGCGCTGCAATTTGCCGTAGCGGGACCTCGAACCCATCTCCACCCGTTCGCACCCGTGCCCGGCGAGCCGGGCGGGTACGGGTGGAGATGGGTTGTCCCGCGATCTGCAGGACACAGAAAACGCTCGTGTCGTGGGGGCGGAAACTCCTCCGTTCGGCGTCACTCGCTCCGGCGAGGTTTTGCCTGCGGCTCGGCGCTGACTTGCGGTTTCATTTCTCGCGACGACCAGTGGATGTGTGTGATGCGCCAACCGTCGGTGGTACGGCGCAGCAGCAGCGTTTCCAGGACCACCCGCGCCGTCGGCTTGCCGTTGCGTTCGCTGCGCACTTCGGTTTCGCTGAGCACGAGCGCGCTGTCGGACGACATGTGCACGGTGCGCGATTTCAGCGCGCTCCGCGCGGTCTTCAGGTGGGCGATGTCCGCATCGAGGTGCGATGCGGCGTATTCGTCGCGCGAGCGTTCCGCATGACCGCTTTCGAACACGCGCAGTTCGGGAGCGAGCAGGGCCAGTGCGGCGTCGCGATCGCCGTCGGCGAGCGCGCGTTCGAAACCCTCGACGACGGCCAGCGCAGGCTGCGCCGGAGCGTCCTGCGAATCCGGTGAGACGACGATCGACGGTTGCGCCGCGGCGCAGCCGATTGCGAAAAAAGCCAGGAATCCGAACGTGCGCAGTTGCTGCATGCGGTCACTCTCCGTGGTTGCCGTGATGCGAATGATCCATCGGTTCGGCCGGTTCCGGCGCGGCCGCCTTCGCCGGCCCGTAGGGCTCGCGCCGGTGCGGCGTGCCGAACTGCGGGTCGCTGCTGACGCGGCGCGCGACGCTGCCTTCCGGATAGCGGTACCAGCCCGGATCGCGATAGTCGTCGGGCGCCTGATCGTCGCGCACTTTGACGACGGTGAACATGCCGCCCATCTCGATCGGGCCGAACTGGCCTTCGCCGGCCATCATCGGCAAGGTGTTCTCCGGTCCTTTCATGCCCATCGCGACATGGCTCGCGTGCTCGGACATGCCGTCCCGGCCCATCGCCATGTAGCCCGGCAGCAGCGCGCGGATTTTCTCCTCGACGCCGCGCTGGTCGACGTCGGTCGGATTCGGGATCTCGTGGCCCATCGGTCCCATGGTGTGATGCGCCATGTGGCAGTGCAGCGCCCAGTCGCCGGCTTCGGTCGCGACGAATTCGAGGTCGCGCATCTGGCCGACGCCGATGATCTCGGTGACTTCGCGCCGCCATTGCGCGCGCGGCCAGCGGCCCGCGTCCGAGCCGGTGACCCAGAACGGATTGCTGTGCATGTGGATGGGATGATTCCACATCGACAGGTTTCCGATGCGTATGCGTAGGCGCTCGCCGGTGCGCATGACCAGCGGATCGATCGCCGGAAACACCTTCGAATTGAAAGTCCAGAGATCGAAGTCCTGCATGACCGCCGGGTCGGGCCGGTAGGTGCCGGGATGCACGGCGTAGTTGTGCAGCAGGAAGGCGTAGTCGCGATCGACGGGCACTTCCTCGCCGTCGCGCGGGTGGATGATGAAGAGTCCCATCATGCCGAATGCCATCTGCGTCATCTCGTCGGCATGCGGGTGGTACATGTGCGTGCCGTGCTGTTTCAGCGTGTATTCGTAGACATAGGTTTCGCCCGGCCGTATGCGCGGCTGATTGAGTCCGGCGATGCCGTCCATGCCGTTCGGCAGATCGATGCCGTGCCAGTGCACGGTGGTCGGTTCGCGCAGGCGATTGGTCACGAACAGCCGCACGCGATCGCCTTCGACCGCTTCGATGGTCGGTCCCGGCGTCGTGCCGTTGTAGCCCCAGCAGCGCGCGCGGCAGCCCGGCGCGAACTCGTGTTCGACTTCTTCCGCGACCAGGTGGAACTCCTTGACGCCGGCGTTCCTGCGGTAGGGCAGGGTCCAGCCGTTCAGGGTCCGCACCGGCCGATAGCCTTGCGCGGTGCGCGCAGGGCGCGCGGCCGGCGGCGCTTCGGCTGCGGCCGCCGGTGTCTGCGCGCGCGGTGCGTTGGCCACGGCCATCAGCCCGGCGCCGCCGACGCCCATCCATTGCAGCAATTCGCGTCGCGTGGTCATGACTGCTTCTCCTGCGGGTGCTCGTGCTCGTGCGCGTCGCGGTCTTCGCGCTTCGTCGCGTCGTGGCTGCCGCGATCGGCATCGCGGCCTTGATGTTTCATCGCGTCGTGATGGCCGTCGGCGTCGCGTGCGGGGGGGCCGCCTTCGGCGTCGCGGTGGCCGTCATGGCTGCCGCCGGTGTCGCGACTGCTGTGACCGGCATGCCCTGGCGTAGCCGCGGGCTCCAGCACGCTCCCGATGTCGAGTGCGGGCTGCGGCGCCTGCGCATCGCTCGGCAGGCGCGTGCCGATCGCGCGTGCGAGCGCGACGCGTGCCTGACAGTAGTCGCGCACGGCTTCGAGATAGCCTTGATACGCGTCGAATTCCTGCTGCCTGGCGAGCAGCAGCTCGAACGCGCCGATCAGCATGTAGTTGTAGCGTTCGCCTTCGCGCGCGACGACGGCTTCGCGCTGCGGGATCAGCGCATCGCGATAGGCCTGGGCGATCTCGCGCTGCGCGGCGACGCGTTCCACGCCGGCCCGCACGTCGTTGTCGATGTCGAGCTCCAGCCGGGCGAGCGCGGCGCGGCCTTGTTCGAGCCGCGCCTGCGCGCGCGCGATCGCAGCCTGACCCTGATCGAACAGCGGCAGCGCCAACGCCAGCGTCGGACCGGAGAGGCGGCTGCCGTCGGGCTCGCGCTCGCGCTCGGCGCCGACGTCGACCGTGCCGAGCAGGCGCCAGCGCCGCGCGAGCGTCAGCGCACGATCGAGCAGGTCGACTTCGCGCCGCGCAGCCAGCAGATCGAGCCGCTGTTCGCGCGCGAGCGACTGCAGCGCATCGATGGCGTCTTCGCCGGCGACGGGGGCGGCGAGCGGCAGCGCGAACCGCCACTGTGTCGCCTGCGCGCCGCCCAGGCCCAGGCGAGTGTTCAGGGCCAGTCGCGCGCGCAGGGCTTCGGCCCTGGCCGTGGTCGCCTGGATGCGCGCCTGCGTCGCTGCGGCTTGTTCGAGCTTGAGCTGCAGCGCGCTGATGTTGCCGGCCGCGTGAAAGCGCGCGGCGAGTTCGGCCGCCGCCGCCGCCGCGGCGGCGACGGCATCGCGCATTGCGGCGACCTGGTCGGCGCCCGCGGCGGCATACCAGGCGTCGGCCGTGTCGGCGGCGAGGTTCATGAGTGCGGCGGCGATGGTCATCTGCGCGCGCTCGTACTCGCCTTCGGCGAGCCGCCTGCGCGACGGCAGCAACAGCAGATCCGTGAGCGGCAGGCTCAGGCCCAGCGTGAGCTTGCTCGGCCCTCCGTCGGCCAGCGCCGATGCGGAAAAGCCCGGGTTGCCGATGCGGCTCGCGGCGACGACGTCGGCCTGCGCGATGCCGAGTTCGGCATAGCGCGCGGCGATGTCGGGATTGCGCAGCTGCGCGA
>CAMLSI010000068.1 GCA_946482585.1 uncultured Lysobacteraceae bacterium | reverse complement strand
GCCGCCGCGAAACGCCGTCCCCGGCGTTTCGCGGCACAGCGCTCAGTTCACGCAGGAGCGTCCGGCGAGTTCGGTCAGGCGCACGAGATTCGCGCTGCCCGCGGCATAACCGCTCGCCACCGGCGTGTAGGTGACTTCGAGCGTATTGTTCGACGTGAAGCGCAAGGTCGCACTGCCCCACAGCGTCTGCGTCACCGAATCGGCGATGAAGTTGAACGGGAACTGCGCGCCGCTGCCGCCTCCCTGATAGAGGTCCACGCGCACGACGCCGCCGCCCGGACGTCCGACACCGCTGAGCCAGAGCGGACTGCCGTCGGGCCGGTAGGTGTACCAGTACGTCACGAGCGCCCGGCTGCCGTCGCCCTGTTCGATGACTTCGAGGTTGAAGCCGTACCCCGAACGCGCGGGTTCGAACCACACGCCGCTGTAGCAGGCCTTGATCTGCGGATTCGTCAGATCCGACTGCACCAGCGCCGGTGCGGTAAGGCGGCGCAGGTTCATCGAGCCCGCCGAGAAGCCGAACGCGGTCGGCGTCCATTCGATCGATGCCGTGTCGTTGTTGGCGAACGTCATCTTCAGGCGGCCCCAGCTCGCGTTGGTGACGCCGCCGGAACCGACCGGGAATCCGGTCGAGCGCGTGCTGTATACCGGCACGTCGACGACGTTGCCGACCGCGGGACCGACGCCCTGCAGGAACAGCGGCTGCCCGTCGACGTAGAGATACCAGGTCAGGTAATAGCGGCCGTCGGGCAGCGCTTCGACGAGAAAGCCGTGGCCGCTCTGCCCCGGGTTGAACCAGTTGCCGCTGAACGCGCCGTCGAGCGTACCCGGCGTGCCGCCGTTCGCGCCCTGCGGATCTTCCTGCACGTAGACGTCGGTGTTCGGGTTCGGATCGCCGGGATCCATGTTGTTCGCACCCGACTGGAATACCAGGGAGGTGCCTTCGCAATTCAGCGACGGGCTCGTCGACGGGCCGTTCGGTTCGCCGGCGCCCGTTGCCTGCGCGCGCCGCGTCGCGCCGGTCTGCGCGTCGACCATGAACACGTCCTTGGTACCGCCGATGTCGCCGGCCATCAGGTCGCTCGCCGTCGATCCGAACGCAACGACGCTGCCGTTGCAGGAAATCGTCGGGTCGTCCGAGTCGCCGTTCGGTTCGCCGCCGCTCGTATCGCGCACGGCGAACAGACCGTTGCCGATGTCCTTCGGCGCACTGCCGTCGAGACCGATCGCGGCGCCGCCCGGCGTGTAATAGATGTACACATTGTTGCTTCCTCCGAGCAGGCCGGCGACGAGATTGCTGGCGCGCGACGCGAACGTGACGCGCTGGCCGT
The DNA here is from genome assembly GCA_946482585.1 of uncultured Lysobacteraceae bacterium. The sequence continues at coordinate 13,699 of CAMLSI010000068.1, read as the reverse complement.
TGAAGGAAATCGAGGGTCGTCCCGCATCGGCATTCGCCGCGCTGCCGGCGCCGTCCTGGCTCAGACGTTCGATCTGGCCGGTCTCCAGATTCTTGCGCACGACCTGCCAGTTCGCGGAGCCGCCGAGGTTGGTCGCGCGCGTCCGGAACGCGACGTACTTGGCGTTGCCCGAAATCGCCGCGTCGCAGCTGTCGCCGTTGCCCTGGATGCCGGCCGCGTCGGTCGAGACCATCGTGACCGCGCCGGTACTCATGTTCATGACGAACACGTCTTTGGCGCCGTTGCCGTCGCCGTTGACCCAGTTGTTCGCCGACGAACAGAACGCCATGGCGTTGCCGTCCGCCGACATGCTCGGTCCTTCGGCCGGTCCCGACAGCGCCTGTCCGTTCGGTGCCGTCGTCGTGCAGGTCGGGCGGAACAGGCCGTTCGGCGGCGCACTGCAAAGCTGGCCGGTTTCGCCGGCCTTCGGCGCATCGGGCGCCGGCGTGGGCTCGTAGATGAAGGCCAGCGCGCGTCCGTTCGCCGAGATCGTCGGCGACGTGCTGTTGCCGCGCAGCGCGATGCCGTCGGCCGAACGCACGCTGACGACGCGCGCGGAACCGTCGCGCCGGTTCTTCAGCACGATGTCGGCACCGTTCGTATTGCTGTCGTCGACCGTCAACCCGCGCTGGCGCGTCGAGAACAGCACGACGCTGCCGTCGCCGCTGATTACCGGCGACACCGAATCCAGCGTCGTCGGCGAACCGTCGCGCTTGAGGCTCAGCGAACGCGCACGCCGCAGGGTGCCGATGATTTCCGTCGCGCGCAGCGTGAACGTCGATGACACGAGGGAGAACGTCGTGCTCGCGGTCGCCGAAATCGTCTCGCCCGCCGGAATGCCGTTGAGTCGCACTGTGACCTTACAGTTCGCGCTTTCGCCGGCGGCCAGGCCGTTGGGCAGATTCCAGTTCACCGTGCTGCCGCTCGCGCTCGCGCACGTGCTGCTGACGAAGCTGACGTCCGCGGGCAGGGTCAATACCGTCGCCGGCGCGGTCATGCGGAAGCCGCCGTTGTTGTTGAGCAGCAGCTTGTAATCGAACGACGTGCCGGGACGCACCGGTCCCGGCGTGCTTGCCGACAGGCTCAGCGCGATGCGTTCGGACGTCGGCGCCTGGGTCGCGATGACGTCGATCATCGACGTGACGGACGGCCCGCCCGAGCTGATGCAGGTGACGACGAAGTGATAGTTGCCGGGCACGCCGAGGAACAGACTCGTCGGGTGAGGTGCGGCGCAGGTCGTGAAGCTGTTGCAGGCCAGCGGCGGTGTCGAACCGCTCGAGTCGGCGGGCCAATTGTCGAATTGCACGCCGGGCGGAAACGTACTGCCGGCGTAGGTGCAGGCTTGTGCGGTGGCCGCCCACCCCAGCGTGATGCTCGTGCCGACCTGCACCGTCCCCGGTGCATCGCCGTCGAGTCGATCGGTGAATGCCGGCGCCGGATTACCTGCAAATGCAGCGCTACCGAACAGTCCGCCTGCGACGGCCAAAGCCGCCAGAATCAACGCGCGCATAGTGCCTCCCATCGGTAAACCATCGCCGTCTCCCCCGGCCGCGCCACGCTAGCGCAGTCGCCGTTGCGTCGCAATGAACGTCGCCGGCGGCGGCGTACGAACAGGCCTCGCCCGCACACGGAGATTGCCCCGTCGCGCCGGCTGCAACGATACCTACGCGACGGTGCGCGAGCAGGGATCAGCGCGTCGCGCTGTAGAGACTGCGAAAGCGCGGCGAGAACAGCGCCGGATCCGGCACGAGATTCGGATTCGCCGCGCGCACCGCGCGAATATCCGCGCGCGCGGCATCGAGCCCCGCCGGCGAATCGTCGAGTTCGGCCTGGATCTGCCGCGCTGCCGCACGGATCAGATACGCCTGCGCGCGGGCGCGTGCATCGGTGTAGCTGTCGGGATTGATGCGTGCCACCTCGGCATAGCGGCCGCCGAGATAGTTGCGGAACGCATCCAGCAGCGGCGCCGGCACGCGTTGCGCGATCGGCGTTTCTGCGGGTTTCGGCGGCGGTTTCGGCGGCTCCGGCTTGACCGGCTCCGGTTTGGGCTCAGGCTTCGTCGGTTCGGGTTTCGGCGGCGGCCTGGACGTACCGCCGTCCGGCGCGACCGGCGTGGTGCTGCCCTTCGGATCCGTCTTGGGCGGCTCGGGCTTGGTCTGCTGCGCGAGGCGCGTATCGCAGCTCGCGGCATCGCGGTCCTGCTCAGCCTTGAGGTTCGGCACGCTGCCGATGACGGACGTATTCGCCGACGAGCGCCATTGCGCGAGCGCCGCAGCGCAATCGCCCTGCTTGAATGCGGCGAGACCGAGGTAGTACTGCGGCACGTACGGTTCCCAGCGCTGGCCGTACAGGCGTACGCGCGGCGCGGCGGTCGGATTGTCCTGGATCGCCTCCTGCATGCGCGCGCGCACCGTCGCCCAGTCGCCGTCCTTCGCCGCTTCGAGCCCGCGGCTGTAACTGTCCTTGTAGTCGGCCGCCGTCGGCGACGCCGCGATGAACGCCACGATCAGGGCGCAGATTCCTTTACCAGCCCGCACGCGAGAAATAGTCCTCTGCCGAGATGGTGGGGAATGCGGCGTTGGCGACGGCGCGACGCTGCGCCTCGACCTTGGCAATGACCGTGACCGGCTTGCTCGCCTGCGGATGACGGAACGTGATGACGTAGTTGCCGGCCGGCAGTTTGAGTGCGAACGGCGTGCTCGCCTCGCCCGGGAGGTTCACCGCCTTGCGGTTGCCGTCGACGACCGATTCGACCTGCGCCCACGGCTGCGCGTTGAGAACGAGCTCGCCCTGCAGCGCGGCGAGGCGCTCCTGTTCGAGCTGTTCGAGCTTCTGCCGCAGCGCCGGCGCATCGCGCAGCAGAGCCGCCGCGGCCGGTTCGCCCGCGAGCAGTTTCTCGTTGCTGCGGACGAAGCCCGCGAACGCGTCGAAATCGGCGAGGCTCGCCGCCGCGCGCTGCGCGGCGGCGGTCGTTTCGGCGAGTCGCGCGCGCAACGCCAGCGCTTCGGCGTCGCGCGGATCGGCCGCGAGCAGTTGGTTCAATGCCGCGGCGGCGATGCCGAGCGAATCGACGCGTACCGGCGTCGCGCCGATCGCATTCGCGACGCGTTCGCGCGCAGCCTTCGCGTCCGCCTCGCGCTGATCCGCCTGCGTCTGCGCTTCCATGCGCGCGAGCAGCGTCTTGAGCGCCACATCGGTCGGGCCCCCGGCCGCGCCGCTGCGCGCGAGTTCAAGTGCTGCGGCGGTCTCTTTGGCCGTCGCGCGCGCTTCGACGCCTTCGGCCACGCGGCGCGGCAGTTCCGCCAGCAGCTGGCGCGCTTCGGCGTTCTGCGGGTCGAGCTTGAGCACCTTGTCGAGCGCTTCGCGCGCGTTGTTGCCCGCCGGTGCGAGATAGCGCTGCTCGGCGATCGCCTGCTTGGCCTGCGACAGCGCGCGGCCGATATCGGCGAGGCGCTGGCCGAGCCGTTGTTCGATCTCGTTCTTGAGCGCCGTCGCGTCGGCGCGCGAGGGATCGGCGCGCAGGGCGAGCTCGGCACGCTCGAGCGCGCGCTGCGGCGCGCTCGCCGAAGACTGCCGCGCTTCCGCAACGAGCGCCGCGGCGAGCTGTCCCGCGAACGCGAGCACGCGCTTGTCCTGGGCCGCGATCTCGCGCAGCTGGCCGAGCGTGGCCAACGCGTTCGCCGTGCTCGGTTCGGCGAGACGGCCCGCCTTGATTTCGCCGTCGCCGCGCTCGAGCAGCGCGGCGATCTGCTTCTCGAGACCGGCCGCCTGCTGCACGCGCGCGGCCTCGTTGGTCAGCGCGACGAAAGCGGGCTCCTTGCCGAGCTCCGGACGCAGGCCGATCAGCAGCAGGCTCGCGCGCTCGCCGTTGCCGGCGGCGAGCGCTTCGCGCGCGGGCGCGAGCTGTGTCGCGATGAACGCGTCGACACGCTGCTTGACCGCAGCGGCGTCGGGCGCGAGATCGCGCGCCTTCACGAGCAGCGCATAGCTGCCGTCCGGACCGAACGGTTTGCCGGCCTTGTCGGCCGCGGCCGAACCCGCGAGCAATTGGTCGAGCTGCTTCCTGCGCTCTTCGGCCGCGACCGCCGCATCGATGCGCTGCTTCAGCGCGGCGAGATCGGCGTCGTCCTTGCGCACGAACAGCGCCTGGTCGGCGCGGTCGCGCGCGAGCGCGTAGTCGCCCTTGGTCAATGCGGCTTCGGCCTCCGCGCGCATTGCCTGCGCGATGCGCTCCAGCAGCGCCTGCGCGGCTTCGTTCTCCGGGTCCTTCTGCAGCACTTTCTGCAGGACTTCGTAGGCGTTGTCGCCGGGCGGCGAGACGAACTTGCTGTCGCCGGCCATGCGCTCGGCGTCCTTGATCCAGTAGCCGACCAGGGCGCGCTCCTCGGCCGACATGCCCGAGCCGGTCTGCCAGCTCCAGATGCCGACGCCGACCAGCCCGAGCAGCAGCACGCCCGCGGCTGCGATCCACGGCCACAACAACGGCCGCGACGGCGGCGGACGCGAGGGCGGCGGCACGGTCGCCGCCGCGGGTCGACGCGCGGGCGGCGGCGGACGCGCCGGCGACGAGGCGCCGCCGGTCTTTCGCGCCGCGACGTCCTGCGGCCGCGGCAACGGCGTCGAATGCGACAGCCCGCTTGCGCTGCGCAGGCCGCTGCCCGCCGGATCGCTCGCGGTGAAGCCGAGCTGCCGCAATTGCTCCGACGAGGTCATGCCCGGCGTGAGCTGCAGGCGCATGAGCAAGGTGTCGCTCTGGACGACGCGCTGCTTCAGCGCCGAGACGAAGTCGTGCAGCGTGGCGTACCGCTCGTCGCGATTCTTCGCGAGCATCTTGTCCAGCACGGGCTGGAAATGCGCGAACTCCGGATCGAGCGGCGGCGGCGGCTGGGTCAGGTGCGCCATCATCACGGCGATCGGCGTGTCGCCGTTGAACGGCGTGCGGCCGGACAGCAGTTCGTAGAACATGACCCCGAGGCTGTAGAGATCGGAGCGGCCGTCGATGTCGCTGCCGCTGATCTGCTCGGGGCTCATGTAGTTCGGCGTGCCGACGAGCATGCCGGTCTGGGTCAGACGCGTCGCGGACTGATCCTGCTGCCGCGCGATGCCGAAATCGGTCAGGACTGGCGTCGTCGCGTCGCGGAACATGATGTTCGCCGGCTTCAGGTCGCGATGCACGATGCCCTGGCTGTGCGCGAAGTCGAGCGCTCCGGCGATCTGCACGACGACGCTGATCGCCTCGGCCAGCGACAGGCCGGCCTGCATGCGTTCCGACAGCGTGCCGCCTTCGAGGAACTCCATCGCGATATAGGCGACGTCGTCGGTCGAGACGATGTCGTAGACCGCGACGATATTGCGATGCGGCAACTTCGCCATCGTGCGGCCTTCGAGCAGGAAGCGCTTCTCGAACTGGCGCGCATCGTCCGACGAGGCGTCGTGCGTGCGCTTCATCAGCTTGATCGCGATCTTGCGCTGCAGCGATTCCTGCATCGCCAGCCAGACCGTGGACATGCCTCCCGCGCCAAGCTGGCGCAGGAATTCATATCCAGGAATCTTCACCGGCGTCTGGGGCATGGCGAACGGCTTCCTCCGTCGGCCGGATCATAGCAACAGCCGCCGGGGTCGATGGGGGTTCCGCCCCCGGCGCCGGCGATTCGCCTCCGCTCGCAACGCGGTTGGACAGAGCCAACGTCGCGGCGCGGCGCGGGCGAACGTCAGCGCGGCAACACCAGGGTCACGTTCAGGCCGCCGCCGTCGCGATTGGCGAGCGCGATGCGGCCGCCGTGCGCCTCGGCGATCTCGCGCGCGAGCGCGAGTCCGAGCCCCGAGCCCGACCGCTTGGTCGAATAGAACGGCAGCAGCGCGTTGGCGAGCACGGCCTCGCTCATGCCGCTGCCGCGATCGGCGACCTCGATGCGCGTCTCGCCGGCGCGCTGCGTCACGGTGAGCGTGATCGCCTCGATCGGGCCGCCGGCCTCGTGCGCGTTCTTCACCAGATTGATCAGCACCTGCTCGATCTGCATGCGATCGAACCAGCCCGGCTGCTCCGGCGCCGGACCGACGGCGATGCCGGGGAACTGCCCGGCGATCGCGTCGAGCAGGCTGCGCCACGACACTTCCTCGCTGCGCGGCTGCGGCAGCTTCGCGAATTCGGCATAGCCATGGATGAAGCCGTGCAGATGCCGCGCGCGGTCTTCGATCGTGTCGAACACGGCGCCGAGCCGCTGCACGTCGCCCTTCGCGGTCAGTACCCGTCCCGAATGGGCGAGCGACGAAATCGGCGCGAGCGAATTGTTCAACTCGTGGCTGATGACGCGTATGACTTTTTTCCAGGTCGCGACTTCCTGCCGGCTGAGCTCGCGCGTCATGCGCTTGATCAGGTACAGGCGGTGGAGGCGGCCCTGCAGCTTGAAGCTGCGCTCGGAGAAGTGGAAGGTTTCGTCCTCCCCTTCCAGCGCCACCGTGAACAACGCGTCGCCGCCGTCGGCGACGGCCTGCGCGAACGCCGGCGGCGATTCGGCCACGACGGTCGCGAACGGCAGGCCTTGCAGCGGCCGTCCGGCGTTGAGCAATTGACGCGCCGCGACGTTGGCGTAGACGACGTGGCCGTTCGGTTCCGTCAGCACGATCGCGGTCGGCGTGTTCTGCACCACCGTGTCGAGCAGCAGCTCGCGCTGGAACAGGCCCTGCCGCTCCTCGCGCAGCACGCGGCCGAGATCGTTGTGCGCCTGCACCAGTTCGGCGAGTTCGTCGTGCTGGTCGGTCGCGATGGAGAAGCTGAAGTCGCCGTCCTTGAAGCTCGTGACGCTGCCGGCCAGTGCACGGAACAGTGCGGCCGTGCGCGCGGTCGTCGCGCGCGCGAGCAGCGGCAGCGCGAACGCGAACAGCAGCGCGGTCAGCACGAAGCTCAGCAGGGGCGCATCGAGCCAGCGCTGCAGCGCGAGTGCGAGCCCCGCGGCGGCGAATGCGACCGCGGCGAGGGCGAACGCCAGCTTGCCTTGCAGGGAAAAAATGCGCATCGAAATCCTTGTGCGCTGCGGGAAGCGTCAGGCCGGCGAATCGTCGATGGGAACCGACGTCGCCGCAACCCACCTTCGCCGGTGCGGTCTAGGCCGGCACGCCGATCCCGAGCTTCTCGAGCCGGCGATACAGCGCCTGACGCGAGAGGCCGAGTTCGGTCGCGGCCTGACTGATCACACCGCGCGCACGCGCGAGCGCGGCCTCGATCGCGGCGCGATCCGGTTCGTCGGCGTTGCGCGCGGGCGCACGCACGGCGGCGGCGAGGCCGAGGTCGGCCGGCTGTACGACGCCGTCGCGGCACAGCACGCGGGCGCGCTGGATCGAGTTCTTGAGTTCGCGCACGTTGCCGGGCCAGCCGTGCGCGAGCAGCGCGGCGCGGCTCTCGTCGCTGAGCCGCGCATCGTCGCCGAGAAAATGCAGCGCGAGCGGCAGAATGTCGTCGGAGCGGTCGCGCAGCGGCGGCAGCGCGAGCTCGATCACGTTGAGGCGGTAATACAGGTCCTCGCGGAAGCGGCCGTCGCGGATCATGGCCGGCAGGTCCGCGTTGGTCGCGCTGAGCACGCGCACCTTGACCGTGCGCGTCTTGCCCGAGCCGAGCCGCTCGAACTGTCCGGTCTCGAGCACGCGCAGCAGCTTGATCTGCCCCGACAGCGGCAGGTTGCCGATCTCGTCGAGGAACAGGGTACCGCCGTCGGCGAGTTCGAAGCGGCCTTCGCGCGCCTTGTTCGCGCCGGTGTAGGCGCCGGCATCGGCGCCGAACAGCTCGGCCTCGATGAGATCGTTCGGCAGCGCGCCGCAGTTGACCGCGATGAAAGGACCGCTCTTGACGGCCGAGTTCGCATGCACGATTTCAGCGATGCGCTCCTTGCCCGCACCGTTCGGCCCGGTGATGAGCACGGGCAGGTCCGCACGCGCGACCTGGCAGGCGAGTTCGATCACGCGTTCGGTCGCCGAATCGGCGAACACGATCTGGCGCAGATCGAAACGGGCGCGCAGCGCTTCCTGGCTCTTGCTGCGCGCGCGCTTGAGGCGTGTCACTTCGCGCGTGGACTCGGCGAGCTCGAGCAGGTTCTCCACCGTCGCGAGCAGTTTCTGGTCGTCCCAGGGCTTGGCGAGATAGTCGGCCGCGCCGGCCTTGACCAGCTCGACCGCGGTCTCGAGCCGCGTCCAGCCCGTCAGCAGGATCACCGGCAGATCCGGATGACGCGCGCGGATCGCGCGGAACAGGGCGATGCCCTCCTCGCCCGAGGTCGTGTCGAGGTGGAAGTTCATGTCGGCGATGACGAGATCGACGGCCTCGCGCTCGAGCAGCGCCAGCCCTTCGTCCGGCGACGCGGCCGACACGCTGCGGATTTCGTTGAGCGACAACAGGACTTCGAGCGCCGTGGTCACGGCAGGATTGTCGTCGATGACCAGGACGGTGCGCATGGGCTCAGACTGGAAGGAGGATTTCGGGCTGCGCATGGGCTGCTTGGATGCAGCCAGACGCGGATTGGTTGCGCGAGTCGCGCGGTGGAAGAGTAGCGCGATGAAGGCCGGTGCAACCAGTTGCGGTGGGCAGGAACCGGAAAGCGCGGCCTGGCGACGTTCCGGTTCCTGCCTGATCGTTCCGCGGCTTTCGCTCAGACGCTCCGCGTCGCCACGGCCGGCGGCACGCGCGAGGCGCGCGTCGCGGGACCGAACACGGCAGCCTGGCCCAGCACCAGCAGCACGACGATGCCCCCGGCGAGGTAGATCAGCGGCAGGCGCTGCGCCTCGTAGTTCGTCATCAGCCAGTAGTTGAGCCCGTAGGTCAGCAGGATGCCGAGCGCGAGGCCGAGCGAGGTGATCAGGAAATTCTCGGTCATGAAGTAGCGCAGGATGGAACCGCGCGTCGCGCCGAGCGCGCGTCGCGTGCCGATCTGCTTCGTGCGCTGCGTGACCCAGAAGCTCGCCATGCCGACGATGCCGAGCGCCGTGACCGCGAGCAGCGCGGCGATGACGCCGACCAGGATGATGGTCATCGCGCGGTGTTCCTGGTAACCCTCGGCGCGGATGCGTTCGACCGAACGCGGCTCGCGCACGATGCGACTGTGGTTGGTTTCGGCCAGCTTGGCTTCGGCGGCTTTCATGACTTCATCGCGGCGCCCGGGCTCGGTACGCACGAGATAGCGGCCGAAATTGCTGAACGCGATGCGCTGGGGCACGAACGTCGAATAGAACTCGGCATCGGGACCCTCTTCGGATGCAAAGCCGATCCAGGGCACCTGCGTGCGTTCGACGATGCCGACGATGGTCTGCGGCGCGCCTTCGTTGTCGAGATACGCCTGCTTGCCGAGCGCCGATTCGCCGGGAAACAGTTTGTTCGCGAGCGCGCGCGTGACGACCATTACCGGAGGCCAGGTGTTGTCGCCGCGCTCGCGGAACGTGATCTCGTCCGCCGTAAAGAAGCGGCCCTCGGCGAGCTTGGCGCCGAACGTGTTGAGGCCGTGCTCGTCGACGAAGTAGATCGCCGACGGCGCGGTCGACACTTTCTGCTCGGGCTTGAGGCTGATGCCGGTCGACCAGCCGCCGTTGGACAGGGGCACGGTATTCGTCGGCGTCGCATCGACGACGCCGGGCAGGCCGCGCAGCAGCGCCATGTCTTCCTCGATCGTGGTCTTGACGTTGAACGCGCTGCCGAAACCGAGGCTGCCGATCGTGAACGTGTCGGCCTCGTTGATGCCGCTGTCGCGGCTCATGAGCTGCAGGCGCTGCGAGATGATGAACAGCGAATTGCAGACGATGGCCAGGGTCAGTGCGATCTGCAGGCCGATCAGCACGAGGGCCACTTTGCTGCGCATCAGTGCGGAAAGGATGGGACGGAATTCCATGAGTTCACCTGTATGCGTTGTTCGCGCTTCCGGCGGGACCGGTCACTGCGTCTTCAACTGGACGGCGGGCGTGATCTGGCACGCGCGCCAGGTCGGGAACAATCCGGCCAGCACTGCGGCGACGACCGACAGCGCGACCGCAGTGAGCACCATGACCCAGTCGAGCCGCGCGACGTTGTTCAGATCGGCGTAGAGGCCGCGCACGGCCATGAGTCCGAGCCAGGTCAGCACGAGCCCGATCAGTCCGCCGCTGATGCCGATCACGCCGGCTTCGACGAGGTGCTGCGCGAACAGCTGACCGCGCGTCGCGCCGAGCGCGCGGCGCAGGCCGATCTCGCTGGACTTACGCATGAATTTCGCGAGCAGCAGGCCGATCGTGTTGACGAGACAGACGATCAGGAACGCGAACGACAGGCCGACCTGGATCTGCGCGTCGCGCGACACCACGCCCTGCGATTCGATCCACTCGTTGACGTCGGGCAGACGATTGTTGAGCGGACGCGGGAAGCGGCCGAGCTTCTTCTGCTCGTTGACGTAGTTGTTGAGGAAGGTCATGTATTCGTCCTCGCGCGCCTGCGAATTCAGCTGCACCCAGAACTGGATCCAGACGCAGTCCGAAGCGAGGTAGCCGTCCCAGCCAGGCTTGGCGCTGGCCCAGCACGAATTGTTGCCGCTGGGCTGGGTCTGCAGCTCGATCGCCGTCGTGAACGGCACGTAGTATTCCTCGGCGTCGTTGAACGAGCCGTTCGTGAGGTCGTAGTACTTCACGCGCGGCTGCCATTTGTCGAGCACGCCCACGATCGTGTAGTCGATCTCGTTGAGGCGAATGCGCTTGCCGGTGCTGTCCTGGCCGCCGAACAGTTTTTCGTTGAGCGCGCTCGACAGCACGGTGACGCGCGCGTGCTCCTTGTCCTGCGCCGCGTCCCAGCCCTGGCCGTACTTGAACGGCGGCTCGAACATCGCAAAGAAATCCTTGTACGTGGCGCGGCCCAGCGAGGAGAACGGCTTGATCTCGGGATTTTCGGGCTGCAGCGGCCAGACGACTTTGTACATCGCGGCCTGCAGGTCGGCCTTGCCCGCCTCCATCAGCGCGTTGGCGTCGAGGTAGGTGACCTGATCCGGCGGCTCGTTCGGCGTCCGGTACGGCTGTTCCGCGCTCCAGTTGTCGAGCTGCACCGCGTGCAGCGCGTCGCTCTTCCACGGAATCGGGTCGCTGCCCATCAGATAGAACACGCTCAGGCTCGTCATGCTCGTGCCGATGCCGAGCGCGATGCCGAACACCATCAGCGCGGTCAGCAGCGGATTGCGCTTGAGGCTGTGCAGGCCCAGTTGCAGGTAGTAGGCGAACATCGCGCGCTCCTCAGGCCGCCGCGACGGCGGCATCGTTGTCGCGCGTGGGCACGCGCAGCTGCGGCTCGGCTTCGAAATCGGTCACCTGGCCGTCGATCACGTGGACGTTGCGCTGCGCGCGCGCGGCCAGTTCCGGATCGTGCGTGACCATGATGATGGTCGTGCCCTGGCGATTGATGTCCTCGAGCAGTTCCATGACGCCGCGCGCCATCAGCGAATCGAGGTTGCCGGTCGGTTCGTCGGCGAGCAGCAGGCGCGGCGAGCCGGCCAGCGCGCGCGCGATCGCGACGCGCTGCTGCTGGCCGCCGGAGAGTTCCGCCGGATAGTGCTTCATGCGCGAAGCGAGGCCGACGCGCGACAGCGTCTCCTCGATACGGCGCTTGCGCTCGGCGGCGTTGAAGCCGCGATAGCGCAGCGGCACGTCGACGTTGTCGAACAGGTTCAGGTCGGGAATCAGGTTGAAACCCTGGAAGATGAAGCCGATCTTCTCGTTGCGCAGGCGCGAACGCTGGTCGTCGTTCATGCCGCGCACGTCGACGCCGTCGACCCAGAACTCGCCGCCGCTGAACTCCTCTAGCAGGCCGGCGATGTTGAGGAAGGTGGTCTTGCCCGAACCGGACGGACCGGTGACCGCGACGAACTCGCCTTCGCGCACGTGGATGGAGAAATCGCGCAACGCGTGGGTCTCGATCAGGTGCGTGCGATAGACCTTGGACAGGTGGTTCATCTTCAGCATGGGGTACTCCCGGTGGCAGCGGCGAGGAACAGAGTGGTGTCGTGATTGGGCAGGCGGCTGCCGGCGCGGATTCCGCACCGGCGCCGGTCGGGTGTCAGCGCGCAAGTGCGATGCGCTCGGCACCCTTGAACTCGTCGAGGCTCGAAATGATCAGGCGCTCGCCCTCCTTGACGCCCGAGACGATCTCGACGGCGTTGAGGCTGGTCGCACCGACCTGGATCTGGCGGCGCTCGGCCATGCCGTCGGTGCCGACGACGTAGGCCACCCGGCCGGCGCCCGAATCGACGAACGGGCCGCGTTCGACCATCAGCACGCCCGGATGCTCGTCGATGAGGATGCGTGTCGACAGGCGCTGGTTCTGACGCAGGCCGGCCGGCTGTTCGCCCGTGAAGCGCACGCGCGCCGTGACCTGGCCGTTGACGACTTCGGGGCTGACCGCGGACAGCTCGCCGGTCAGCGTCTGTCCGCCGTTCTGGATCTGCGCCGGCATCCCCATCGCGAGTTCGCGGGCGAAGGTTTCCGGCACCGGCACTTCGACTTCCATCGCGCTCAGGTCGACGACCGTGAGCACGGCCGCGTTGGCCGCGACGTTCGCCTTCTGCTGCACGAGCAGCTGGCCGACCTGGCCCGCGACCGGCGAGCGCAGTTTCAGTTCATCGACCTGGCGCTGCAGATCGGCGACGAGCAGGCGCTGGCGATCGCGCGTCAGGCGTGCGGTCTTGAGTTCGAAATCCAGGCTTTCGCCCTCGAGCGCGACATCTTTCTTCGCATGCACGAGCGTGATTTCAGCCTTCTGCAACGCATCTTTCGCGCGCATCACGTCGAGCTGCGGCAGCGCTCCGAGCTGGAACGCCTTCTGCGTGCGCTCGACTTCGCGCGCCGCGGTCTGGCGATCGATCTCGGCCTGGTCGACCGCCTTCTGGGTGATGAGCTGCTGCTTGCGGTTGTCGATGCTGGTGCGTTCCGCGGCGAGTTCCGCGCTCTGCAGCGAGGCCTGCTCCTGCTGCAGGCGGTTGGCGAGTTCCGGGCTGACCACTTCGGCCAGCACCTGGTCCTTCTCGACCTGGTCGCCGGCCTTCACGGCCAGCGTGACGATGCCGCCGTTCGGCGCATAGAGGGTCGGGCTGACCGCCGCGACGACGCGTCCCTGGGCCGAGATGTCACGCGTGAGGTTGCCGCGCTTGACCTCGGCGAAACGCAGACGCTCGGCGCTGTACGACGCCCCGGCGCCGAGCATGCGGGTCATGCCCGGCACGATCCACGCACCGGCCAGCAGCACGGCCGCGGCGATCGCGGCGTACTTCCAGTAGCGCTTCTTCGGCGCCGCCGCGGTGCTCATCACTCGGTCCTGGGCAGAGGTGTCGCGAATCATCGGTCGTGCTCCCGTCAGTCTGTGCGTCCGCAGCGTGCGGCCTTTCCTGGGCTTGTCTGAGCAACAGCCGTGCCAGATCTTTAGTAATTGTTTTTAAAAGATTTTTATCCGATTCGACCGGCGTACGCCCGTCCGCGGACAAGGTGACGGACACGCGTCCGGCGGGTGTTCGGGGCACCGGACGCGCAAGCGGACGGCACGCGACTGGCATAGTCGTGCCGGCCTGCGACCATTGCGCTGCCAGCCGCATCCCTATAGCCCGTGGACCGATCGAATTTCGCCATCGATGTGCCGGACCAGGTGCTGCAACGCGCCCAGCGCGGTGAACTGCGC
>CAMLSI010000067.1 GCA_946482585.1 uncultured Lysobacteraceae bacterium | reverse complement strand
TCCAGCTGCGCGACGCGATGGTGCCGTCCGAATCCGTCGACGTATCGGTGAAATTGGCGACGAGTCCATTCGTGACGAACGAGAAACTGGCGACCGGCGGCGTGTTCGGCGGCGGTGTGGCGTTGTGGCAGGTGCCGCTGAACGTGTCGGTGAAGGTGCCCGTCGAACGCACGAATTCGCCGGTATAACCGGTCGCGGTCAAGGTGAGCTTGAGTACACCGTGGCTGTTGGCGTTGCTCTTTTCGAGCAGCGCGTGCGAGCCCGAAATGCCGTAGAACGCGCGACCGCCGGTACCGACGAGAATCTGGCGGATGCCGTTGACATTGTCGGCCGTGCGATCGGGCTTCATCGGCGCATAGCGCTGATAGTTGTGGTCGTGACCGACGAGCACGAGATCGGCGCGCGCCGCGTAGAGCCGGTCCCAGAACGGCTTGACCTGGCTGTAGCCCGAATAGTTGCCGACGCTGACGAGCGGGTGATGCCAATAAGCTGCCGTGCACGGCTTGGTGTTGGCGGCGAGGTCGGCTTGCAGCCAGTCGAGCTGCGCCTGCGAGACCGTGCCGCCCGACATGGTATTGAGCGCGATGAAGTGCCAGTCGCCGACGTTCCAGCTGTAGTAGCCCTTGCTGCGGTCCCGGGCCGGTCTGGTTGCCGCTGCCGTTGAAATAGTCGTAGTAGCCCGCGGCGCCACCGGTGTTGTAGTCGTGATTGCCCGGCGTCGGATTCGTGAGCGTCTTGAAGCGGCCCCAGGTCGGTGCGTAGCGGTTGTTGTACTCGGTCAGGGTGCCATTGCTGTAGGCGTTGTCGCCGGCCGTGAACACCGCGGTCGGATTGATCGAGACGATGAGGTCGGACGTGCCCTGGCAGGCATTGCCGCTCGAATCGCAGATATCGCCGGCGCCGGCCACGACGACGGTCGTGTCGGACAGTTCCTGGTCGCCGAACTGATAGCTTTCGAGCCGATAGCGGCTCGCGCCGCTGCCGAAATACGGCTGCAGGGTGACGCAATCGCCGCGCAGCGCGCGCGCGGCGAACTGGCGGCGGTCGAACGCGTCGCCTTCGAAGGTGTAGCGCTCGCCGGCCGAGCTCACGAGCGTGAGGCTGTCGTAGGGCGCGAGCGTGAGTTCGCCGAAACTCAGGCGTATCCATTTCGCGCCAGGCTCGCAAACCTGCGTCGGCGGCGCGGCGAGGCGCGAAGGTGCATCGAGATAGCGCGTGGTCGCGCTGTCTTCGGCCAGTTGCTCGATGCGCTGGGCCGCAGCGGCCTGTGGCGATACGACGGTCGCGGCGAACGCCACGACGAAATACCCGGCGAGCGGGCGACTACGACGGCACGACATTGAGATTCTCCCCGATCAGGACCGCTTGCGGTCGATGCAGGTGTCCGCCGTCGCCTCCCCGCGCCGGCGTCACCCATTCCCTGCTGCACACGCCATTCCGACGATGTCGCGCAATGGCGACCGTTCCTTAATCCAGTTCTTCGCTTACTGCAAATTATTTATCGCGACAGCGTGACGTGCGTCCGCATCGTGCGGCGACGCGGGTGCGGCGCATTGAAGCGCGGCGAACTGACGAAACGATGACAGCCGCGTGGCACCGCGCGCGATTGCGCGGGGCCGCGGAAGTCCGCACAGTACGCGCCCCTGACCGATTCCGTTCCGCGATGGCCAATCCCGTCCGTCGTCGTGTGGTGTTGTGCGCTGCGGCGGCCGCGGCGGCCGCCGCCGGCGTGCCGTTGTGGTTCGGCCGCAGGGCCGGGAGCGCGACGCCGGCGCCCGCGGCGCCGACCGCGCCGCCTGCGGCGGAACCGCGCGAACGGTTCCCGCTACCGCTGCGCATCCCGGCGCGCGATGCGCGCTTCGGCGAGCTGACGCTGTCGCGCGAGCCGCTGGAACTCGTCGCAACACGCGGCGACGTCGCCGTGTTTCCCGGCGCGCCGACCGCGCTCTGGCACTACGCCGCGCGCAACGGTGCGATGACACTCGTGAACCCGCTGCTGCGCATCGCGAGCGGCGAGACGCTCGCGGTACGTTTCCTCAACACGCTCGCCGAGGACTCGACCATCCACTGGCATGGCCTGTTCGTCGACGAAGCCAACGACGGCAGCGGCCTGCATCCGGTCGCGCCCGGCGCCCAGCGCGACTATCGCGTGCCGTTGCGCAATCGCGCCGGGCTGTACTGGTATCACGCGCATCCGCACGGCCGCACCGGCCTGCAGGTGCAGCGCGGTCTCGCCGGCCTGCTGCTGGTGGAGGATGCCGAAGAGATCGCATTGCGCAAACGTCTGGGCCTGGCCTGGGGCGAGCGCGATCTGCCGCTCTGCCTCGCCGACAAGCAGGTCGGCTTCGGCAACGCCGTCGTCTATCCGGAGCGCGGCGCCGACGACTGGATCGGCAATCGCGTGCTCGTGAACTGGACGCCCGAGCCGCATCTCGACGTGGCGCCGGCGCTGTACCGGTTCCGCATCGCCAACACGGCGAACGCGCGGCTCTGGCGCCTCGCGTTCCTGCACCGCGGCCGCCATCTGCGGTTCCGCCTGATCGGCACCGACGGCGGCCTGCTCGAGCGCGCATGGCCGGTCGAGGACGTATTCCTCGCGCCGGCGCAGCGCATCGACGTGCTCGTCGATTTCGGCGGCGTGCCGGCCGGCGAGCGCGTGCTGCTGCGCAGCCTCGACTACGTCGCGATGGAAAACGAAGACGAATCCGGCGCCTTCATGCCCGATCCGATGGGCGATCACCCGGGCGCGATGCCGATGGGTGCCGCGCTCGACCTCATGGAGTTTCGCGTGCGCGGCGCGCGCGGGCGCGACGTCGCGATTCCCGCATCGCTGTCGGCGCCGTCGCCGTTGCCGGATACCTCGTCCTGGCCGGTACGCACGTTCCGTCTGCGCATGGACGAGGAGGGCACATGGTTCATCAACGACCGGAACTTCCACCGCGACGGTCACGCCGCCGCATTCGCGGTGAAGCGCGGCGCGCGCGAGGTCTGGGAAATCCGCAACAACATGACGAGCATGCCGCATCCGGTACATCTGCACGGATTCCAGTTCCGCGTCGTATCGCGATCGATCAGCCCGCCGGACGTGCGCGCGCGCCAGGTCGCGAGCGGCGGCCGTACGCCGCAGGATCTGGGCTGGAACGACACCGTGCTGGTCTGGCCCGGCGAAGTCGTGCGTCTCGCGATCGATTTCAGCCAGCCGTACCGCGGCACGCAGCGCTACATGCTCCACTGCCACAATCTGGAACACGAGGACCGGGGCATGATGCTCACGTTCGCGGTGACCGACTGACCGAGCGCGATGACACGTCCGCGTCGTGCCCCCCCATGACACCAGGAAACCGTTCCATGCCGCATACGCCGCGTCTGTTGTCCGTCTGCATCGCCGTGGTCCTGTTCGCCGGCTGCCATGCGCCCGGCGATCGCGTCTCGCAGGGCGAGCCGTCCGCGCCGGCGCGACGCGAACTCGCGAACGATCGCGAACGCGCGAGCTACATGGTCGGCCTCGATCTCGCGAAGAACGTCGCGCCGGTCAAGGACGAAGTCGACATCGAGCTCGTCGTGCAGGCGTTGCGCGATGCGCACGCGGGCAAGCCGGTGCTGCTCGATCCGGCGCAGGCCGAGGCCGTGCGCAAACAGTTCACCGGGCATCTGCGCGACCGGCGCGGCAGCGAGCAGGCTGCGCTGGCGGCGAAGAATCGCGAGAGCGGTGCGGCGTTTCTCGCCGGCAACGCCAAGGAGCCCGGCGTGGCCGTGACTGCGTCGGGCCTGCAGTACCGGGTGCTGCGCGCGGCCGACGGTCCGCGGCCGCAGGCCGGCGATACGGTGCGCGTGAACTACATCGGAACCCTGCTCGACGGGCGCGTGTTCGAAAACACCTACGCGATCGATCATCCGGCGTCGTTCGCGCTCGGTCAGGTGATGCCGGGGCTCGGCGAAGCCATAGGGCTCATGCCCGTCGGCGCGAAATTCCGCTTCTGGCTGCCGGCGAACCTCGCCTACGCCGAACACGGCCTGCCCGGTCAGATCGAGCCGAACGCGACGCTCGTGTTCGAGATGGAACTGCTCGAGATCGCCGGCGTGTCGAGCCTGGGCGGCGCGGCCGCGAGCGAGTAGGGCGGTCGGCCGATCCGTTGCCGCCTGACCGTCCGGTCGGCGATCGCGGCGCGCGCGGAGCGGAACTCCACAAATACATCAACAGGTACTTGTCCACTTTGCGATATCTGACGACATCCCCGCAGGAGCCGACCATGCCCGCCTATCTCATCGTGAACATCACGGTTCGCGACCCCGCTGCGTTTCAGACCTACCTCGCCCGCGCACCCGCCATCGTCGCGCGCTTCGGCGGCCGCTACATCGTCCGCGGCGGAGCCGCCGAAGTGCTCGAAGGCAGTCCCGCGGTCAACCGGACCGCCGTCATCGAATTTCCGCAGCTGCAGGACGCAAAGGACTTCTATGCGGACCCGGGCTATCAGGAACTCGTCCGCCTGCGCCAGACCTGCGCCGATACGACTATGTTCTGCATCGAAGGCTACGTACCGGCGCCGGCATCGTGACGAGGCGGGCGCGGCTTCAGCGGCCGAGTCCGGTCTGCGGCGTGGCGGCACTCCAGACGAACGAATCCATCGACAGCGTGCCGTAGCTCATTCCTCCGGGGACCAACTGCGCCGTATCGCCGACCTGCGCCGCGCCCGCGGCAACGAGCAGCGGCAGGTAGTGCTCTTCGGTCGGGTGGGCACGCGCCGCATGCGGCGCTGCGTGCCGATAGTCCGCGAGCGCCGCGGCATCGTCGGCGGCCACGGCATCGCGGACCCAGGCGACGAACTGCGCCGCGTATTCCGGATCGTGCACGTGCTGACGCAGCTCGTAGAGGTTGTGCGTGAGGCTGCCGGACCC
Source organism: uncultured Lysobacteraceae bacterium (assembly GCA_946482585.1). The sequence goes on along the minus strand of CAMLSI010000067.1, from coordinate 10,167 downwards.
GACGATCAGCACGCCGTTCCCGCGCAGTGGCGCCAGCGCCGCGCCGAGCCGGAGGGCGTCCGCGGGACTGAGGTCGACCGGCATCGATACCTGGAACACGGGCACGTCCGCATCCGGAAACAGGTGACGCAGCGGAACCCAGGCGCCGTGATCGAGTCCGCGACGATCGTCGAGACTCACCTCGAAGCCGGCCGCCGCGAGCAGCCGCGCCGCCTGCCCGGCGAGCGCGGGCGCGCCGTCGGCCGGGTACTGCAGGCGATAGAGCGCCTCGGGGAATCCGCCGAAATCGTGGATCGTGGCCGGTCTGGCCGCGGTCATCACGCGCACGCCATGGGTCTGCCAATGCGCCGAGACCACGAGCACCGCGCTCAGGCCGGCGAGTCCGGCACCGAGTGCGCGCAAGCGCGGTCCGAGTTCGCCGGGTTCGAGCGCGAACATCGGCGAGCCGTGGGAAACGAACAGTGACGGCGCGGAATGCATGGTGACGTTTCCGGAAGTGGAGAACATCACTGTAGGGGCGTCCCGTTTTTCAACAATCGAGCGGATCGATAACAGATTGTTTTGTCGTTCGACCCCAATCCTGGTGGGCCGAAACTGCCGTTCGCGCGACGCGTGCGCCGCGCAAACGGCTATCGGTCGAACCTGATCAGGGCGTCGTGGCAGTGAGCGTCGCCGTCGCCGCAGCGGCATTGCTGCCGATATCGGTGACGAGGCCTCCGGCGGGAATCGTGTTGGTGAGCGTGCCGGCCGCGGTGGCGGCGACGTCGACGCCGATCGTGCACGCACCGTTCGCCGGAATCGCGGCACCGGCGCGCAAGGTCACCGAGGTGCCGGTCTGAGAGATTCCCGGGCCGCCGGTGCAGGTGGTCGAGGCACTGGCCGCCGAGACGAGGCCGCTCGGAAACGCATCGATCAGATCGGCCGTGAGCGTGGCCGGCGCCGCGTTGGGATTGGTCAGCGTGATCGTCAGGCGCGTCGGCGTATTCGTCGCGGTATTCGCGGGAGAAAACGCCTTCTCGAGCGTCGGCGCGACCGCCGAGTTGTCGAACCCGTCCGCGAATACGCGGTCCTCGCGAACGACGTCCACGGTGTAGTCCTCGATCTGTCCCCAGCGATAGTTTCCGCAGGCGCCGCTGGGCCAGTACATCGCAAAGGACGACGGCGAATACACCTTCAGCACGCGCATCCGCGTCGGCCCCGGCGCGGCATCGGCGGGAACGGGAATGTCATGGACGACTTCCATGCCGTCAGTACCGGTCGAGCCGATCAGCGCGCCGGCGCTGTAGATTTCCTGCGGCTCGTCGAGGATGCCGTCGTGGTTCCAGTCGAAGAACACGGTGTAGGTGTTCGCCTCGAACGAAAGCCCCGCCTTGCCCTGCAGCCGGATCGGATAGGTCCGGCCCGCCGTCGCCGCGCCGTGGACGCCGGTGAAATTCTCGTAGCCGTCCAGCGAATTCAGCGCCGAGGCATTGTCGATGCCCGCGAACACGACGCGCGTGATCGGCTCGACTTCCAGCGCCGCGGTCACGCTGCAATAGCCGGTCGGGCTCGGATTGTCCGGCAGCATCCGGAACTGCAGCGAACCCTGGTGCTGGTTGTTGCCGGACATGTCGAATGCGCTCAGCGTCCACACGCCTTCCGTGGGGACTATCGCGCCGACGCCGGCGCCGAAGATCGGCGTGTTCGGATCGAGCAGGAATTCGAACCGGCCGTCCGCATCCGCGAACAACGGCGTGGCAGTCATCAGCTCGCCGATGTTGTCGGCCGGGTCGCCGAGATTGATCCGCACGCGGCCGTTCGGCGTGAGGCCGCCGATGCGGATCTGCGTGCCCGTGGCGCTGAACTGTGCGATCGGCAGCGGGCCCGGCGTCGCCGTCACGGCGAGCACGTCGTCCGGGTTGCGGATGATCTGCAGCGGCGCCTGTGCGGCGTGGCTCTGCGCGTCCGCGGCCGAGATCACGTGCTGGCCGAGCACGGAATGGATCTTCATCGCGTTCACGCGCACGGAGAACGCGCCGGCGGCATCCGTGGTCGCCGCGAATTGCCGCGTCGCGCCGTTCGGATCCGTGCCGGTGACGGTGACGGTGGAGGCCGGCGCGAATCCGCTGCCGCTGACCACGACCCCGCTGGCCCAGTACCAGTATTCGACGAGCTGGCTGGTGTCGAGCTGGATGGCCGGCGTCCCGGCGAGAGCCGGCGTCGCGGCGAGCGGCCACCCGGCGACGGCCAGGAGCAGGGCGAGCACCTGCGTTCTGCGGGGAAGGCCACGACGCGTTTTCGCGTCGGTACTGAATCTCGTCGGCATACGGTTTCCCTCGGACAAGGTATGGATTCGTTCGGCGCGACCCGGCACCGGCAGCCCTATCGGCAGCGCGAATCCATTAGCTACGGGCCGCAATGGGCTGTCCATACGACGAGGTTGCGCCCCGGTTTCGGCTGTCTAACCGGACCCTAACCGGGCGCCAACCGGCCTCCGTCCGGCGATCCGGAACGCGTTCCGACGCGGGTGACGGCCGACACCGCGTTTCGGAACGCCGGCGGGAGCGCCAAAAAAAACCGCGGTCACGGTCGCGCGATGGACGCGCGCCGCACCGGAAACCGCGCGGCCGGCGGCGCCGGCATGACGGTCGGGATCCGGACGATCGATGGCGGCGGGCAGGCGGCCACGCATGAGGTGGCCCCGCCGGTCGCCCGGCGCGCACTACCGTGCGGGCGCTAGGAACCGCAGCCGTCGTCGGAACGAACCGCGTTCGCGCTGCCGACCCGGCTCGCGGCGGGTCGGCAGCGCCGGGGGCCTCACTGGAAGCCGTTCGCGAAGATGCGGTCGTTGTCGAACGGGAGTGACCAGACGCCGCGGCCGAGCGTGCCCGCGACGAGCCGGCCCTGGGTCGCGACGTAACGCAGGTCGAACACGAGCACGTCCGGCAGGCCGGTGCCGAGCAGGTCCCAGGTCGACGAATTCGCCGGCGCGAAATAGACGCCCGAGCGCGTGCCGACGGCGACGGTGTCGCCGGCCGCGCTCGGCACGAATTCGATGGTACGGAAATCGAACGAACTGATCGTGCCGAGATTGCCGGTGACGTCGGTCCAGTTCGTGCCGCCGTTGACCGAGCGGAACACCTGGTTGTCGTCGACCGCATAGACGCGCTGCGAATCGTCGGGGTCCATCGCGACGTCGGTGATCGTTGCGGCGCCGGCCGGCAATGCCGACGTCGCGACGAAGGCGGCGCCGGAGCGGCGGAACACCGCCGCGTTCTTGCCGACGTAGGCGGCATTCGCATCGTCGGCCGCGCCGTAGGCCATCGCGTTGCGATTCGCGCCGGGCGTGCCGAGCGAGGTGAACGACGGCGCGCCGGTCGTGATGTTCGTGGATTCGTAGATGGTGTTCACACCGCCGACGAGCATGCGCGTGGAATTGATCTGGCTGAGCTCGACCGGCGTCACGAACTGCGGGTCGGCGATGGCCGGCAGCGAGACGTTGGTCACGAACGTGTTCGCGGCGTTGTACTGCGCGCGGCGGAAGCCGCCGCTGTTCTGCGAGCTGATGTAGCGATAGCTGCCGGCGATGCCGAGCGTATCGTCGTCGATCGCCGCATCGCCGCCGTCGCCGCCGTTGATCATGGTCCAGCGCAGGTTGGCCGCGGTCTGCTGCATGTGCGTGCCGTTGTCCTGCGTGCCGATCATGAGGATGTTCGCGACTCTGTCGTGCGCGAGATCGTGCACTTCGGTGACGGCGAGATTGCCGATCACGGAACCCCAGGTGCCGGTCGTCGACGGCGTGGCGCGCCGGTAGATGCCGCCGTCGTCGGATTCGAGCAGATTCCCGTTCGCGTCGAAGGCCATTGCGCGGCTGTCGGCGTGAGGCGAGGTATTGCCGCCGCCGCTGCCGTGGATGATGGCGAACTGAGTGCCCGCCGTGAGCGAAGCGTTGCCGCGCACGATATTGCCCGTGAACGGGCTCGCGGTGATGCGGTCGCCGCCGAGGTAGACCAGGTTCGCGTTGGACGGATCGGCCACGATCGAGGTGTTGACCGTGCCCTGCGCGCCCGGGTGGATGCTGGGCACGTCCATCGCCGTCCAGGAGCCGCCGAGGCTCGTCGAGCGCACCACTGCGGCGAGCACGCTGCTGTTGACCACGGCCGCATAGACCGTGCCCGAGGCGCCGACCGAAAGACGCAGCGCGCTGGTCGATCCGCTCAGGCTCGGAATGCCCGTGGTCACGTCGATCCAGTTCAGGCCGCCGTCGTCGCTGCGCAGCACCTTCGGCGCAGCGCCGCGCACGGCGATGTACAACTGATTGGCGTTGCTGGCATTGCCGACCAGATCGAAGATCCCGCCGGTCGGCAGATTGCCGGTGCCCGAGGCCAGTGCGAAGGTTCCGCCGGAGTTGTCGCTGCGAAACAGGCCGCCCGTCGTCGAGGCCGCGAACAGCCGCGCTCCGCGCGCCGCGACCGCGATGATCTTCTGGCCGAGCAGGGGCGCGCCGGTGTGCAGGGTCCAGGTCGTGCCGCCGTTGGTCGTGCGGTAAACGCCGATCTCGTCGTCGCCGCGTTGTGCGAAATTGCTGAAGCGTCCTATGCCGGCGATCAGCGTCTGCCGCGTCACATCGGTCGGATCGAATGCAATCGCGCCGATCGACTGCGATGCGAGCGCGTCGGTCTGCGGCGTCCAGGTCGGCTGCGCCGCGGTCGCGTTAGTGGTCTTCCAGATGCCGCCGTTGACCGCGCCGATGTAGAGGATGTCGGCATTCGTCGGATGCGCCGCGATCGCCTGGATCGCTCCCGACACTTCATTGTTGGGCGGCACGCTGACCTGGGCCGACTGCGTCGGCGCAGGTCCGAGCGGCGTCCAGGCGGCGCCGCCGCGATTGACCGGCCGCGGCGGCGGTTGCAGCTGCGGTCGCTGCTCGGCCGGATCGACGGGTTCCATGTCACCGTCGGCCTCGCCCTCCGCATAGGCGGAATCCGCGTTCGCGGGCGCGGCCTGCGCCACGGTGTCCGGCGCGAGTGGCGGAGCGGGCGGCGACAGCTCGGCATCGCGACCCGAGGTGAAAGCGAGCGCGGACACCGCCGCGGCGACAGTGACGACGATGAGGCCACGCGAGCGCAGCCCGGCATGCAGCTTCATAGAACCCCCCGATTGAGTTGATCCGTCCCGGGTCCCGATAGTAACCATCTGCAGGACGAGTGGCGTTATGTCTTGCAGCCTATTCCGTATGGTCCGCCGGCACCGGATTGCGGCGCTGCGGCAAAAAGCGCGCTCGCCGCGCGAGCAGCACGCGAGATCGCCGGGGCCGGGTTCGACGCACCGGGCGGTTGCCCGGTACGACCGCAGACGTCGGCGGTTGCCGCTATCGCGAGGTGATCGCACCGGCCGCCGACCGCATCGGGGTCTCGTCCGGAAATGCGAATCGCGGCACCAGGACGTCATGCGGATGCATCGGCGTCGCATGCAAACCGCAAGCGGATTTCGCGCCCTCGCTCGGCACTGTGCGCCGCGTCGGCGCGGACCGCTGCATGCGGATCCGCCGGCCGATGCGGGAGGCGAACCCGTTCGGGCACGCGCCATCCATTGGGGGAAAACGATGACGTCCGCGCAGGGCCCGGCGCCGCCGGTGCGCTGCGCAGACGCGCGCGCAACAACCACGACGGCACACTTTCTGGGAGGGGAGAGTGAGCAACACGACGATGGGCGCAGGCCTCGCCGCGGCACCGGTTCTGGTATCGGCGGGCAGTAGCGCGCGGCTGCTTCCCGAAATGGGACCCGACCGACGGCAGCACCGGCAACTGGAACTCCGAATACGATGCGATCGCGGTGCGCAACGCGACCCATGTCTGGATCGACCACAACAGCTTCGAGGATCGCGATACGCCCGACGAAAGCCTGCCGAATCATTTCGGACAGCAGTATCAGATCCACGACGGCCTCGTGGACGTGACCAATCAGTCCGACCTCGTGACCGTGTCGTGGAACCGCTTCGCGCACCACGACAAGACCATGATGATCGGCAATTCCGACAGCGCGTCCGGCGACGTCGGCAAGCTGCGCGTGACCGTTCACCACAATGCGTTCGACGACCTGGTCCAGCGCGTGCCGCGCGTGCGCTACGGCAAGGTGCATCTGTACAACAACTACTACAACGTGCCGAACCCCGAGAGCTACGTGTATTCCTGGGGCGCCGGCAAGGATTCGGCGATTTTTGCGGAAAACAATTTCTTCCGCGTCGCCGGCGGCATGCGGCCCGATTTCCTGATCGAACGGTTCAACGGCAAGGCGCTGTTCGCGCGCCGCACTTTCGTCAACGGCACGACCGCGTCGAACGAGATCGATCTCGTCGCCGCCTACAACGCGGTCAACTCGACCGACCTGTCGACCAACGTCGGCTGGGCGCCGACAGCGAACCAGTCCACCGGCATCGACCCGGTCGCGCAGATCGCGAACACGCTGCCGACGCAGACGGGACCGATCGTCTGGTGACCGTCGTCTCCGCGCGGGCTCCGGAGACGGAGCTCGCGCGATGTCGGAGTGCCCGTATCGGTTTCCCGGCGCCGGAACGCACCGAAGTCTTTCGGCGCGAAGGCGAGGGCTGGTCACTCATCCAGACGCATCGGGCGCTGGCCGGCGCGAATTAGCCGTCGCTGGCGCGGATCGCGCCGGCGGCGAGTCGTCCGCGAGCCGCGCGATCACGAGGTCGAGCAGCGCGCGCAGCCGCGCGAGCCGGCGCAGATCCCGGTGATAGCCGACCCAGGTATCGCGGCCGGGCGGCTCGGCGCCGAGGTCGATGCGTTCGATCCCTCGTGTGCGGTCGCCGAGCGGAATCGGCAGCACGGCAACCCCGATGCCTTCGGCGCACATCCGCGCCTGCACGTCGCGGCTGTTGCTGCGAAACACCGTGCGCGCTCCGGGCAGCCGGGTCTGCAGCCAGCCGTCGTCGGGCGTTCCGGCGAACGCCGCATCCAGGGCGAGCAGTGCGCTGCCGGCACCGTCGCCGGCGATCGGATGGTCGGCTCCCGTGCGCACGTAAGCGGCGTAGCGCATGTGCAGCAGCTTTCGCGAGACCACGTCGGGCTCGTCGAATGGCCGGATGCGGAATGCGATGTCCGCCTCGCGGCGGGAAAGACTCAGGAAGCGCGAGTCGGTCAGCAGTTCGATCGTGACCTGCGGATGCCGGGCCGAAAATTCCGCGAGCACCGGCGTCAGGATGTGCGCGCCGAACCAGTCGGACGAGGTGATCCGCAGCAGTCCGTCGAGCTGCTGCGTCTGCCCGGCGAGCCGTCGCTCGATGCCGAGCGCTTCCTCTTCCATGCGCTCGGCATGGCCGAGCAGGATGGACCCTTCTTCCGTCAGCACGAAACCCTGCGGGGTCCGCTGGAACAGCGCATGCCCGACCGCAGCTTCCAGCGCACGCAATCGCCGTCCCATCGTCGGTTGCGTCTGGGCGAGTTTCCGCGCCGCGGCACCGAGGGTCCCCTCGCGCGCGATCGCGAGGAAGATGCGTAGGTCGCTCCATTCCATCCGAAATCGGCCGTCCGTCGTTTGCATGATCTCATGCGATTGTGCATGAAGACCGTACCGATTTATGGAGTTCCATGCAGATTCGATTGCCTTAGTATCGCGGCATCGGCGGCCCGAACCGCGCCGCGCGGCGATCACGCCGCCGTCCGACTCGTCCAGGAATCTCCCATGTCCCACTTGCGACTCGCAAAGCAGGTTTTCCTGCGGCTGCTGTCGGCGTGCGCCATCTTCGTCGGTGCCGTCGTGTCTTTTCTCGGGCTGCTGCTGCCCGCGCTCCAGTCCGCGTTCGGTCTCGGCGACGCGGCGACGAGCGTCGTGCGGCGCTGCGGCATGTTGCTCGTGATCGTGCTGGCCTACTGGGGCTATGTACGGCTGGTCGAGAAGCGCGAAGTCCACGAGCTTCGTCCTGCGCCGATGGCCATCGCGATCGGCGCGGGTACGGGAGCCTTGCTCATCGCGCTGCCGATGCTGCTGATCGCCGCGCTCGGCGCCTACGACGTGACCGCCTGGCGCGGCCTGCAGAGCGGCCTGTTCGGCGTCGCCGGCCTGATCCTGATCGCGGCCATGCTCGAGGAAGTGGTCTTTCGCGGGTTCCTGTTCCGGATACTGGAAGACGCCCTGGGCAGCGTGCCCGCGCTATGGCTGCAGTCGCTGGCGTTCGCCGCGCTCCATGTCGAGAACATCGATGCGGTCGCCCGCCCGCAGGATTTCGTGACCACGCTGGTATCGGTGACCCTGCTTGGCGCTTTATGGAACTTGATATTTATCCATTCGCGCAATCTCTGGGTCTCCGGCTTCAATCATGCGGCCTGGAATTTCACGATCATCCTGAGCGGTGTATCGCTGTCCGGCCTCGACGACTGGCGCGCGCTGGCGCCGCTCGTCAACGAGCCCCGAGGCCCCGCGTGGCTGACCGGCGGGAGCTTCGGGCCGGAAAACTCCGTCATCACTATCGCGGCGGTCATCGCGAGTCTGGTCGTGCTGATGCGGTGGGCGAGGGCGAAGCAGCGGCTCGTCGAGCGCGGCAGCAACCGCCTAGACGTCGCGGCGCGGCAGCCGGCCGGGGATCGCGTCGCGTAGTCGTCTTCGGCCAGCGCACGTGTTTCGCGGTTGCCGGAACCGACGACATGGCCGAGAGGCCGCGCGCCGCGCTCATCGCGCGGACGCAAGACGCTCGATCTGCGCGAGCACGGGCGAGGCGGGCACCAGTGCGCCGCGAACGTGCGCCCGTATGTCGATGGCCAAGGCCGCTCCGGCAGTGCGTGTCGCGGGACTGGCGATCAGCGCCTCGGCGCGATCGAGCCGCGCGAGCCAGGTGCGCGGATCGGTATCGCCCAGCGCTTCGCGCACGGCATTTTCCGCCGTCTCGAAATCAGCGACCGCACGCTCGCGCTCGCCACGCTGCAGGCGCAGCAGTCCGCGCTGGCGCAGGTACTCGGCGCGCTCGACGCCGCCGAGTCGCGGCACGGCGGCGGCAATGCTCTCCAGCCGTTCCGCGGCGCGCTCGGGCTGGCCCGAACGCCGGTCGAGTTCGGCCAGCGCGATCTGCGAAATGGCGGTGTCGTCGGAGTTCTCGCCTTGCGCGGCGACGCGGTTGCGATAGGCAGTCAGCAGCGGCTCGCGTGCCGCACCGAGCTTGCCGACGCGCAGCAGCAGCGTGCCGTAGTCGTTGAGCGCGCGGCACAGCGCGCGATCGGTCGGCGACCAGGTCCGGCGCAGGATCGGCAGGGCCTGCGCATAGGTTCGTTCGGCCGCGGCGAGGTCGCCGACGCGCCGCAGCGAGCCGGCGAGGTTGAACAGGAGCACGGCATAGGACACCGAGTCGGTCCCCATCTTCTTCGCGCCGATACTCAGGGCCTGGCGATACAGCGGCAGGGCTTCGCGCGAACGTCCAGCCTGGTCGAGCACGCGTCCGAACTGCGTGTAGCCCCAGGCCATCTCGGCGCTGTCGGCGGGGTCGAGCCGGCGCTGCCCTTCCAGCGACGTGCGCAAGGCCTGTTCCGCTTCGTCGAAGCGGCGCGCCTTGCCGTAGGCGGCTCCCAGCATTTCCAGGGTCGAGTAGTAGGCTTCATTCTCGCTACCGCTGCGCACGACGCGCAGGGCGAGTTCGCGCCGCAAATGATCGATCGCGCCGGCGTAGTCTCCCTTGGCCAGCAGATGCATGCCCAGCGCGTGGATCGCGTCGATCGTACCGGGGCCCTCGGGGTCGGCCGCTTCGCGCATCGCGAGCGCGCGCTGCAGCAGCGGTTCCGCCTCGGCGAACTGCGCGCTTTCCGACAGTACGGTACCGAGCAGCTCGATCGCCGCCGCGAGTTCGGGCGCGTCCGGCGCTACGTGCCGGCGCACGATGTCGTAGGCCTCGCGTGCGTCCGCCACGGCGGCCTCCTTGCCGAATGCGGCCCGGGCCAGCCGCGTGCGTTGCGACAGCACGGACGCGAGCTGCAACGGCCGATCGAGCAAGCGCTCGAGCGCGATGGCGCGATCGAAGGTCGTCCGCGCGAGCTCCATGTTGCCGAGCACGCGCTCCACGCCGGCGAGGGTTGCGTAGAGCTCGGCCTGCGCGGCGGGTTGTCCGGCGAGTTCCGTGTCGATGCGCGCGAGCGCCTGTTCGACCAGCCGGGACAACGGCACTTCGCCGCTGCCCGCGTCCGG
>CAMLSI010000066.1 GCA_946482585.1 uncultured Lysobacteraceae bacterium | reverse complement strand
TCCTGCTGCACGACAAGAAGATCTCCAACGTGCGCGAGCTGCTGCCCGTGCTCGAAGGCGTCGCCAAGGCCGGCAAGCCGCTGCTGATCGTCGCCGAAGAAGTCGAAGGCGAAGCGCTGGCGACCCTCGTCGTCAACACGATCCGCGGCATCGTCAAGGTCTGCGCCGTCAAGGCGCCGGGCTTCGGCGACCGTCGCAAGGCGATGCTCGAAGACATGGCCGTCCTGACCGGCGGCACCGTGATCTCCGAAGAAGTCGGACTGCAGCTGGAAAAGGCCACGATCAAGGATCTCGGCCGCGCGAAGAAGATCGTCGTGTCGAAGGAAAACTCGACCATCATCGACGGCGCCGGCGACGGTGACGCGATCCAGGCCCGCATCAAGCAGATCAAGGCCCAGATCGAAGAAACCAGCTCCGACTACGATCGCGAGAAGCTGCAGGAACGCGTGGCCAAGCTGGCCGGCGGCGTGGCGGTCATCAAGGTCGGTGCCGCGACCGAAGTCGAAATGAAGGAAAAGAAGGCTCGCGTCGAAGACGCGCTGCACGCGACGCGCGCCGCTGTCGAAGAAGGCGTGGTCCCGGGCGGCGGCGTCGCGCTGATCCGCGCGCTGCAGGCCATCGGTGCGGTCAAGGGCGACAACGAAGACCAGGCGCACGGTATCAACATCGCCAAGCGCGCGATGGAAGCCCCGCTGCGCGAAATCGTGTCGAACTGCGGCGAAGAACCGTCGGTCGTCCTGAATCGCGTCAAGGAAGGTACGGGCAACTTCGGCTACAACGCGGCCAATGGCGAATACGGCGACATGATCGCGTTCGGCATCCTCGATCCGACCAAGGTCACGCGTTCGGCGCTGCAGAACGCCGCTTCGATCGCCGGCCTCATGATCACGACCGAAGCCATGGTTGCCGAAGCGCCGAAGAAGGACGCGCCGGCTGCCGGCGGTCACGACCACGGCGGCGGCATGGGCGGTATGGGTGGTATGGATTTCTGATCCGCCGCATCCGTCCGGCAGCGATGCGCGGCCTTGCGCCGCGCGTCCGCTCCGCACACGAAAAGCCCCGCAGCGATGCGGGGCTTTTTTGTCGGACGACATTCAACGTACAGGTTGAATGTCGGGAAATCATCGTATAGGTTGAATTTCAGCTGCCGCCGCACGATGGCGCTTTCGGCGCCTGTGGTCGTCGCTCACGAAGGGGAGCCCATGCGTGACGAAGTCATACGCGTTCCGCATCAGCTCGGCCCGTTGTTGCCTTCGCCCGCCTGGACCGGCAATGGACTCAGACTCGCGTCGCCGACAGCTCGGCATCAGCGCGCAGGCGTTGTCCAAACTCGAGCGCGACGCGAGCCGCACTTCGTTCGAACGCATTCATCGGCCATAGAGCAGGGGCGCTGATTCCTCGTGATGCAGTGTTGAGCGGTGCGAGTGCCGACCGATTCCAGGTGAGGGACGCATAGACGCCTGAACGCACCACGGTGCTTTTGTTGAATCCGATCGGATCCCGTCGATGAATGCCATGACATGTCTGGCCAGTCGTCGTATCGAACTCCGCCCGGCCTGTTTTCCCTCTGCTCCCGAGCGCCAGTCGGTACGGCCATGAACGACACGACCACCATTTCCTTCGAGTTCGACTATTTCGTTGACCGCTGCGTGCAACTCGCGCTCCAGAGCAACGACCTCAGTGAATACCAAGCGCGTTATCTTGGTGTGGAGCGGAACCTGTTCCCGCCGCCACCGCAGGGAAATCTGCGCGACGACGATTCACTGCGGCGCCGGCTCGGACTGGCGATGGCACGCGCGATATGGCACGTGCTGCCTCTGCCGGCGCTGGACTTCGCGTGTCCGCACGCCGTTTCGCTCGAGCGCAACGAAACCTGCTATTGCGGATCGGGCACCAAGTACAAGCACTGCTGTGAACCACTGGCGCGCAACGTACCGCTGCGCGATGTGAACCTGCTGCCGCAGGTCCTGGATTACGTTCCACGCACTGCCTGGAAACAGCTTCCCGGTAGCCGTGTCGAGATCGACCGGATCGCGCATGTGGCTCAACAGTGGCTTCAGGAGGGCGACGAGAAATCGGCGCTCGCGCTGCTCGAACCGTGGTTTGCCGGAGAAGACAGTTTCGTCGCGCGCCGCGAGCTGCTGTTCGATCTGCTGTTGAATCTTTACTTCGATCTGAATAAGCCACGCAAGAAGGCACAACTGCTCGATCGCGCAGTGCGTTTCGGCGACAAGACACTGCGCTCGGGAGCGCTGCAGCGGCTGGCGTCCATCGCTTCGGACAAGGGCGACTACGCTCGCGCCTGGGATCTGTTTGGCCAGGCGCGGCAGATCGACTCTGGCGCGGTATCGCTGTCGCACCTGGAAGTGACGATGCTGATCGCCGAGGGACGCGAGGAGGAGGCGAGGCACTGCGCGGCACTCTGGATCCAGCGGCTGTCGCGGCTGCGCGACCCGGAGTTGCGGCCGCTCATCGATGTGCTGCGGCAGCTGCAGCGTGGGGGCGGCGAGGCGCTCGACAGGCTCAACGATTCATTGTCCTTGGACCGGTCCTTCGGTTCGTAGCGGCGGGCATGTTTACCGATTGCGCGATCCGCGGTGCTTTTGCGCCGACGATTGGGGCGAACGAGGCGGGCCGATAGAAGCATGGCGGCATTCGCACTCGTGCAGCCGGCGGCCTTTCCAGCTGGCCGGCGCGTAGGCGGCGAATAGCGGACGACTCGATCAGCGCCAGCGAAAGACACATGTGGTCGCCGCCGGATTTCAGGCGCAGGCGCGGTCGCGCGCGGTCGACGAGGATGTGACGCATCCCGCGCGCCGCATAGGATTGAATGTTGGCTGCGCTCCGCATCGCGTTCGCTATAGTGCCGCGATTGCCCCGATCGCGAGGAAGCTGTGTCGCTCGATGCCTTGTGTCTGGCCGTCAAACATGGCGATGTCGATCGTGTCGCCTGCTTGCTGCAAACGATCGATGCGGCGCTGATCAATGCCATCGACAGATACGGCTTCACGCCGCTGATGCATGCGGTGCGCAGCGAGGCGGCGAGTCCCGATCTGGTGCGGCTGCTGCTGCGGCAGGGCGCGGACCCGAACGCAACGGGCACAGCCAGCTTCGAATCCGGCCGCACGGTGCTGTCGCTCGCACTCGGTGCCGGCGATCCGGAAAAAGTCGCCGCACTGCTCGACGCCGGCGCCGACCTGCACTACGCGCGCGACGGTTACGATGCGCTGCTCGACGCTGTGCATGGTCGCGATATCGCAGGCGACGACAGACTGATTCCATTGCTCGCCTTGGTGATCGGGCGCGGTGCGGCGCTCGACACGATCACCTCGTATGCCGAGTCCGGCCTGCGCGTGCTCTCGCGTGCCGGTCGTTTCGATGCCGTCGCGGCGCTGCTCGCGGCCGGTGCTGACGAATCGCAGCTCGGCTGGACGCCGCTGATCCGCGCCGTTGCGCTGGGCACGCTGGCCGATGTCGAGGCCGAGGCCGATTCCGCGGATCTCGAGGCACGCGACTTCTGGGAACGCACGGCCTGGCTCGTCGCCGTATCGGGCGGCGACATCGAGAAGGCTTCGTTCCTTCGCGATCGCGGCGCGGATGTCCGCGCGCGCGGCCGCTGCGCGAAACCGGCGTTGTTTTATGCGATCGAGACACATCGTCCGGCGATGCTCGCGTGGCTGCTCGCGATCGGTATCGATCCCGGCGATGTCGATCAGTTCGGCGACAGCGCACTTTCGCAGGCGGCGCAGCACGGCAATCTCGATGCGATCGACCAACTGCTCGCAGTGGGCATGCCGGTCGACGGCGTGCCTTCGGATGGCAGCCGGGATGGCATGACGCCGCTGTGGCATGCCGTCGACGCCGCAACGGCCCAGCGCCTGCTCGACGCGGGTGCGGATCCGCAGCAGCTGCAGCACGAGCAGCGGCGCTTGCTGCTCGGCCTGCCCGAGCAGCCGGACGTGCAGCTCCTGGAGATTTCCGCCGCCGATTTCGCGACCGGCCGCAACCGTCGCTTCGGCACCGAGAATCCCGAACGCATGTCGGTGCCGTTCTGGGAGGCGATGGTGCGTTCGGGCGTCAGCGGCTATGCCGCCGCCGAACGCTTCGGTCTTAAGCGCGCATGGAATGACCAGGCACAGCCCGTATGGTGCGCGCAGCGCTACGGCCAGTCGCTGACCTTCCTGCCCGACGGACGCATCGTCCAGGTCGCCGGCGAGCACGAGGACGGCTACGACCCCGATTTCTGCATCTACAACGACGTGTTCGTGCACGAGCCCGACGGCGCGCTGCGCATCTACGGCTATCCGGAATCCGAATTTCCGCCGACCGATTTCCATACCGCGACGCGTGTCGGAAACGCGCTCTGGCTGGTCGGTTCGCTGGGTTACCACGGCAGCCGGCGGCACGGCGAAACCCAGGTCTTCGTGCTGGATCTCGATACGTTCCGCATCGAACGCGTCGCGACCGGCGGTGACGGTCCCGGATGGATATCGCGCCATCGCGCGACGCTGCTGCCGACGCACGAAATCCGGATCAGCGGCGGCAAGGTCATAGTGCCGAAGGACGACGCCGACGCCGACGGCGAAGCCTATGTCGACAATGCGGCGGTGTTCCTGCTCGATCTCCAACGCCGCGCCTGGCGCAGGGCGCGTTAGGCGCCCGCGAGCGGTCGCATGGTCGCTGCGCCGGTGGTCCGGAACGCCGCGCCGCGTTTCAGCCCGCGATCGACCCCGGTGCGAATTCGAGCGTCGCACGCTCCGGCCGGCCGGGCAGATCGAGTTCGCTGTAGCGCGCCGCACTGCGTGCGACGATTCGGCCCGCGCGCAGCACATAGAGCCGCGCCGCCTTGAGGCGTATCGCCTCGAACGGATCGGCGGCCTGCAGCACGACGAGATCGGCGCGACAGCCGGGGTCGAGGCCGTAGCCGTCGAGATGCAGGATGCGTGCGGCGTTGACCGTGACCGCATCGAAGGCCTGGCGGATCGCGTCCTGCGACGTCATCTGTGCGACGTGCACGCCCATGTGCGCGACTTCGAGCATGTCGGCGCTGCCGAACGAGTACCACGGGTCCATCACGCAATCGTGGCCGAAGGCGACATTGACGCCGGCGGCCAGGAGCTCGGGCACGCGCGTCATGCCGCGCCGCCTCGGGTAGGTGTCGTGGCGGCCCTGCAGGGTGATGTTGATCAGCGGATTCGCGACCGCGGCGACCCCGCTCTGCGCCATCAGCGGCAAGAGCTTCGACACGTAGTAGTTGTCCATCGAATGCATCGAGGTCAGGTGCGAGCCGGTCACGCGGCCCTGCAGACCGAGGCGGTGCGTTTCCGCGGCCAGCGTTTCGATATGCCGCGACAGCGGGTCGTCCGATTCGTCGCAGTGCATGTCGACGAGCAGGCCGCGTGCCGCGGCGATCTCGCAGAGCTGACGCACCGACTCGGCGCCGTCGGCCATGGTGCGCTCGAAATGCGGAATGCCGCCGACGACCTCGACGCCGCGGTCGAGCGCGCGCACGAGGTTGTCGTGCGCGGTGGCCGAGCGCAGCAGCCCGTCCTGCGGAAACGCGACGAGCTGCAGTTCGAGATACGGCGCGACGCGGCGCTTGACCTCGAGCAGCGCATCGACCGCGAGCAGGCGGTCGTCGCAGACGTCGACATGGCTGCGGATCGCGAGCAGCCCCTGGCTCGCCGCCATGTCGCAGTACGCCAGCGCACGCGCGACGAGCGCTTCCTGCGTGAGCTCCGGCTTGAGTTCGCCCCAGAGCGCGATGCCCTCGAGCAGGGTGCCGGAGCGATTGAGTCGCGGCAGGCCCAGCGACAGCGCGGCGTCGAGATGAAAATGCGCATCGACGAACGGCGGACTCACGAGGCGGCCGCGCACGTCGAGTTCCTGCGCCGCGGCGGCGGCGATCGCCGGCTCGACGGCGACGATGCGGCCGTCGCGAATGGCGATGTCGTGGTCGCGGCGCCCGTCGGGCAGGTTCGCGTGGCGCAGGATCAGCTCCATGGCGGGGAGACTCAGAAAAGAACCGAAGCGAACCGTAGCATGCAGAGTGCCGGGACGCCGCGGTCCGCTGCGGTCCGTACGACCTGTCCCGCGCGGTCGATTGCGACGGATTCTCCGCGCGCGTGGGCGCCGCGGATTCCGTCGCGTCCGGCCCGAATCCACCCCGGCCTGTGCGGCGCGGCCTCGGTGGCGGCCGTGAGCCGTGAGCCCGGACCCGACCGCTGCGCCGGGCGCTCCGGACTGCGGCTCAGTTCACCTTGAGTCCTGCTGTCGCGGCCTGTGACGTCCAGGCAGGGGCGGACCAAGGGGCACGCGAACGAAACCAGTGGCGATGTAGGCGCCTTTTTCCCGGACGACCAGATCGGTGAATCCGGAGTCGTGCGTGCGACTGCCGGCTTCGTACCGCACGAGCTCGTTGGCTTTCAGCTCTCCGCTGCGCCGGTCGACGCTAGTGAGCATGGCGTGGGATTCCAGGCCGGAACGCGGCGTCGCGACGCCGCGCTCGCGCCAGTTGCGCCTGCGACGGCGGTGCGGAGAGGTCGGGAACATATGAAGCGGGCGTCGCGGACAACGTCGTCCGCGGCGACGGTGGAGGCGGCACCGATGCCGGCGGCGCACAGCAGCAAGGCTGACAGGAATCGCATGGGACTCCTCCGTCTGCCCGGTGCGGGCAGACGGACAAAGCGCAGATCCGCGGGTTTCCAGGACGCGAATTGCCGGCGTCCGCACCGCCGCGGCGGTTGCCCTGCGTGCCGCCGACGCGTGCGAGCCGCACCGGCCGCGGAATGGCTGCCACTCCCGAGGGGCCGGCTGACGGGCGGGGTCTGCGGGGCGAACCGGCGCAGCAAGGCGGCCGCCGCGGCAGCATTGCTTCGCCGCTTGCATCCGTTCGCGCGTAGTGCAACGCTCGGTGCCCGGTCGGCGAAACGGTCTCGCCGGCTGTGCTGCGGCAGGCAGTCCGCGGCACGCAAAGTTTCAGCCGCGCAGTCCCACGACCTGGCGCGGTCGCCGCCCGGAGACGGCAGCACCGTTTTCCGGCGGCCCGGCAGACGCGCAACTCCCCGGTGCGCAGACGGACGCGGTGCCCTTGCGGCACCATCCAGCTCGCCCGCACGACCATCAGGACCGAACCCGCATGAATTCCGCCGCGATCGCAACGGCCGCCTCCGAGTCGGAGCTGAACCTCGACCCGTACTGGATGCCGTTCACGCACAACCGTTACTTCAAGCAGCACAAACCGCTGGACCGCCTGCTCGTCGGCGCGGAAGGCGCGTACTACACGACGGTCGAAGGCCAGCGCCTGTTCGACTGTCTTTCCGGTCTCTGGTGTTCCTCGCTCGGCCATCGCGATCCGCGCATCGTCGAGGCGGTGAAGGCGCAGCTCGATCGCGCCGACTACATTCCCGCATTCCAGGTCGCGAGTCCCGAGACCTTCCGCCTCGCCGAGCGCATCGCCGAGGTCGCGCCGGGCGATCTCAACCGCGTGTTCTTCACGAACTCGGGTTCCGAAGCCGTCGACACCGCGGTCAAGATCGCGATCGCGTATCACCGCCTGCGCGGCGATGCCTCGCGCACGCGCATCATCGGTCGCGAAAAGGGCTACCACGGCGTCGGCATCGCCGGCATTTCCGCCGGCGGGATGGTCGCCAACCGCAAGATGTTCGCGCCGCTGATGCTGCCCGGCGTCGACCACCTGCCGCATACGCACAATCTCAAGGAAATGGCGTTCTCGCGCGGCCAGCCGGGCTGGGGCGCGCACCTCGCCGACGAACTCGAGCGCCTGGTCGCGCTGCACGATGCGTCGACGATCGCCGCGGTCATCGTCGAGCCCATGCAGGGGTCGGTCGGCGTGGTCGTGCCGCCGCAGGGGTACCTGCAGCGCCTGCGCGAGATCTGCACCCGGCACGGCATCCTGCTGATCTTCGACGAGGTCATCTGCGGCTTCGGCCGCATGGGCGACTGGTTCGGCGCGCAGGTGTTCGGTGCGACGCCGGATCTCATCACGTTCGCCAAGTGCGTCAACAACGGCACGGTGCCCATGGGCGGCGTGATCGCGACCGATGCGATCTACGGCACTTTCATGCAGGGGCCGGAGTACATGGTGGAACTGTTCCACGGGTATACCTATTCCGCGCATGCGCTCGCGGTCGCCGCGGCGCATGCGACGCTCGACATCCTGCACGCCGACGCCGTGCCGCAGCGCTTCGCCGAGCTCGGCCGCAAGATCGAAGACGCCGTGCACACGCTCAAGGGCGAACCCAACGTCATCGACATCCGCAACTGCGGCGCGGCGGCCGCGGTCGAACTCTCGTCGCTGCCGGGTCAGGTCGGCCTGCGCGGTCTGCGCCTGTTCGAGGAAGGCCTCAAGCGCGGGTTGCTGCTGCGCTTCACCGGCGACACGATTGCGATGGCGCCGCCGGTCATCACGACCGATGCGGAACTCGACCAGATGATCGAAGGCGTGCGCGCGTGTATCCGCGCGGTGGCCTGAGTATCGCGACTACAGCGCGCCGGCCCGACTGCGGGCGCGGCGCAAGGAGAACACCATGCTGGCTCCCGTGATCATTCCGCACTACATCGCCGGGGAACGTACGAGCGCCGACGACGCGCGCACGAGCCCGGTCTTCAACCCGGCCACGGGCGAGCAGACCGGCCGCCTGCCGCTCGCGACGCCGCACGAGGTCGACGCCGCCGTGCGGGCCGCCAGGGCCGCGTTTCCCGCGTGGTCGCAGACGCCGCCGCTCAAGCGTGCGCGCGTGCTGTTCAAGCTGCGCGAGATCATCGAGCAGCGCGCCGACGAACTCGCCGCGGCGATCACCGCCGAGCACGGCAAGACGCACAGCGACGCGCTCGGCGAAGTGCAGCGCGGCATCGAGGTCGTCGAGTTCGCCTGCGGCATTCCGCAATTGCTCAAGGGCGAAGTCACCGAAAACGTCGGCAGTGCGGTCGACTCGCACAGCCTGCGCCAGCCGCTCGGCGTCGTCGCCGGCATCACGCCGTTCAATTTCCCGGCCATGGTGCCGCTCTGGATGTTTCCGATCGCGATCGCCTGCGGCAACTGCTTCGTCCTCAAGCCGTCCGAGCGCGACCCCTCGCCGTCGCTGCTGCTCGCCGACTGGCTCACCGAAGCGGGCCTGTCGGCCGGTGTGTTCAATGTCGTGCAGGGCGACAAGGTCGCGGTCGACGCGATCCTCGCGCATCCGGACGTGGCCGCCGTGAGCTTCGTCGGCTCCACCGCGATCGCGCGCTACATCTATGCGACCGGCTGCGCCGCGGGCAAGCGCGTGCAGGCGCTCGGCGGCGCGAAGAATCACATGGTCATCCTGCCCGATGCCGATATCGACCAGGCCGCCGACGCGCTGCTCGGCGCGGGATACGGCTCGGCCGGCGAACGCTGCATGGCGATCTCGGTCGCGGTCGCGGTCGGCGACGAGACCGCGGACAAGCTCGTCGCGAAACTCGCGCCGCGCGTGGCGGCGCTGAAGATCGGCCGCGGCGACGACGACGGCAACGACATGGGACCGCTGATCACCCGCCAGCATCGCGACAAGGTCAAGGACTATGTCGACATCGGCGTCGGCGAGGGCGCCGAACTGCTCGTCGACGGCCGCGGCCATCGCGTCGCGGGTTGCGAAGACGGCTTCTTCCTCGGCGGCTGCCTGTTCGACCACGTGCGTCCCGACATGCGCATCTATCGCGAGGAAATCTTCGGGCCCGTGCTGTCGCTGATGCGCGTCTCGACCTACGACGAGGCCGTCGCGCTCGTGAACGCGCACGAATACGGCAACGGCGTCGCGCTGTTCACGCGCGACGGCGACGCGGCGCGCGACTTCACCCAGCGCGTGCAGATCGGCATGGTCGGCATCAACGTGCCGATTCCGGTGCCGATGGCGTTCCACAGCTTCGGCGGCTGGAAAGCCTCGCTGTTCGGCGACCACCACGTCTACGGCCCCGAAGGCGTGCGCTTCTACACGCGCCTCAAGACCGTGACGACGCGCTGGCCGACCAGCATCCGCGCGGGCGCGCAGTTCGTGATGCCGCATACCTGAGCGGATTTGTGAGCATGCGACGCTCGCTTCGATGGGAAGTCCGTTCGGTCCGCCGATACCCATTTCCACCCGACCCGTCCGGCCCGTTGGGCGTTCAAGGTCGCCTGAACCTTCGGTTCAGAGCGGCGACCTTTCGCCACCGGGAAGGGCGGGGTTGCCACGACACTCATCCCCACCTGTACCTTCCCCTCGAAGGGGAGGGCCGCCACTGCCGGAGCCTGCCATGAACGCCGCGCTTCAAACTTCCGTCGAACTGGCTCGCGTCAACGGCCGCCGTCTCTGGGACAGTCTCATGGAGATGGCGCAGATCGGCGCGACGCCGAAAGGCGGCGTCTGCCGGCTCGCGCTGACCGATCTCGACAAGCAGGGGCGCGACCTGTTCGTGCGCTGGGCGAAAGAGGCCGGCTGTACGATCGGCATCGACAGGATGGGCAACGTGTTCGCGCGCCGCGCGGGCAGCGACGACAGTCTTCCGCCGGTGATCACCGGATCGCATGCGGACTCGCAGCCCACCGGCGGCAAGTTCGACGGCATCTACGGCGTGCTCGGCGGACTCGAAGTCATCCGCACGCTCAACGACCACGGCATCGTCACGCGCCACCCGATCGAAGTCGTGATCTGGACCAACGAGGAAGGTTCGCGCTTCGCGCCCGCGATGGTTTCCTCGGGCGTGTTCGCCGGCGTGTTCACGCTCGACTACGGTCTCTCGCGCGCCGACGTCGACGGCAAGACCATGGGCGAGGAGCTCGCGCGCATCGGCTATGCGGGCGATCTCCCGGTCGGCGGCCGCGCCATCCATGCGGCATTCGAGCTGCATATCGAGCAGGGACCGATCCTCGAGACCGAAGCGACCACGATCGGCGTGGTGCATGCGGCACAGGGCCAGCGCTGGTACGAGGTCGTGCTCACCGGACAGGAATCGCATGCGGGTCCGACGCCGATGCCGCGCCGCCGCGATGCGCTGCTCGGCGCGGCGAAAGTGATCCAGCTCGTCAATGCGATCGGCCACAAGTACGCGCCGTACGCCTGCGCGACCGTCGGCATGCTGCAGGTGCATCCGAACTCGCGCAACGTGATTCCGGGCCGTGTATTCTTCACCGTCGACCTGCGCCATCCGGAAGACGCCGTGCTCGCGCAGATGGATGCGGAGCTGCGCGCCGGCATCGCCGCCGCTGCGTCCGACGCCAAGGTCGACGTGTCGAAGCTCGAGCAGATCTTCTACTACGCGCCGGTCGCATTCGACACGGACTGCGTGAACTCGGTGCGCGCGGCCGCGGAGCGCTTCGGCTATTCGCATCGCGACATCGTCTCCGGCGCCGGCCACGACGCCTGCTATCTCGCGCAGGTCGCGCCGACCGCGATGGTGTTCGTGCCCTGCATCGGCGGCATCAGCCACAACGAGATCGAGGACGCGACGCCGGAATGGATCGAGGCCGGTGCGAACGTGCTGCTGCACGCGATGCTGGGACGGGCGGGGTAGTCGCCCATGCGCGCTCGCCGAGATGCCGGCATCGCCGTCGCGACGATGCTGTCGCTGGCCGTTCCGGCGTCCGCAGGCGCCTCGCATTTCGAGTTCTGCGAACTGCACGGCCGCATCGCCACGGAGCCGAAGGCGGATGCCGAGGGGCATTCGGTCGCGGTGTCGCTCCGCGTCGAGTCGGTCGAGGAGCGACGCAGGGGAGAAGTGTCCAGCTATGTCGACGGTACCGACTACCTGGGCCGGTCCATCGCGTTCACGCTGAGCGTACCCGGCGTGGCGCGGCGATCCCTTCACGTCGGCGATGCGCTCGGCATCTATCGCGCGATCGTCGTCAGCGCCGACGGCGTGTCGAACGAAGGCGTGGAGCTCCTTGACTGGACGCCGGCGTCACTGCGATAGCGCGGCGGACCGCCGCAGAGCCGACGCGATGAAGCCGGTCACCGCCACCACGCCGATAGTCCTGTTCGTCGTTCTGGTCCTGTCGCTCAGCTGGGGGTACGAGGCGGCGCTCATCGTCAATGGCGGTGTCGCGCGCTTCGGACTCGCGGGCCTCGTCGTGCTCATGTGGTTGCCGGGGCTGGTCTCGATCGCCGTGAGACGGGTGTTGCGGCTGGGCTTCGACGATGTGGGTTTCGCTGTCGGCAGGCCCCGGTACTACGTGCTGGCCGTTGTCGTTCCGCTGCTGCTCGCGCTCGCGACCGGCGCGCTGTGCGCGTTGCTCGACATCCGCGCGTTCGCGCCGGTCGACGCCGACGGCCTGCGCCGCATCGCGCCGGTCTTGCTGCCCATGCTCGCGGTCGGACTGTTCGGCGCATTCGGCGAGGAACTGGGCTGGCGCGGCTTCCTGCTGCCGCGGATGATCGCCGCGGGCTTGCCGTATCCGTATCTGCTGAGCGGACTGGTCTGGGCCGCATGGCACCTGCCGCTGATCGCGTTCGGCAGTTTCTACGCCACCGACCGGATCTGGCTCCTGGCGGCGGCCTATGCCGCGAGCATCGTCGCGATCGGCTTCGTCGCGAGCGCGCTCCGCCTGCGTTCCGGTTCGGTCTGGGTCGCGACCGTGCTGCATGCGTCGCACAACTTCCTGTTCCAGCTTGCGGTGCCGGCGCTGCTGTTCACGGAGCCGGGAACACATGCGGCGCTATGGGACATCGTCGGCGGCGACAGCGGCCTGATCGTGGCCTTGCTCTATGCGCTCACCGTCGTGATGCTGTTCCGGCACCGATCGGGCGCGAGAGGCTGACGGCACTGCGCCGGCTGCCGCATCTCCGGATCGCGTTTGCCGCAGCGGTATTTCCTGCGACGATGCGCATCGCGCCCGCCAGCAGAACGTTGTCCGCATGACATCCGAATCGCCCGATCTGCACGAAGTCGTCGAAATCCCCTACTCGCGCGTCCGTGCGCTCGTCTTCCTGCTCGGGCTGCTCGGCTTCGCGGGATGGCTCGCGTACTGGACGATCGTGCTGCTCGCCAGCTGGCACGTGAGCCTGCAAGCGATTGCCGTGCCGTCGGCGGTCCTGGTGCTCCTGGTTACCCTGTTGCCGGCGTGGAGGCTCTTGCGTGCGTGGCGGCATCAGGGGCCGGTCGTCACCATGGATGTGGACGGCGTGCGTGACGTGCGGCAGTCGCACGATTTCGTCGAGTGGAAGGACATCGAGGACGTCGCGCTGGGCTACGGCGCCTCGTCGCATTTCCTCTGCTTCACGATTCGCGATTCCGTGCGCGAGCGCGGCGACACGCCGGGTCGTTCGGCGCTGTTCACGCTGTTCCGCCGACTGCATGGCGTCGGCGACTGGAATGTCGACCTGCGCCTGCTCGCGGGCAGCCGCTATCGCATCTGGCAGAAGGCGAAACAGATGCGCCAGCTCGGCATCCGGCAGCACGTGCTCAAGAGTCGCGAGACGCTGCGACGTACCGAGCGCGTCGACGCTCCCGGCGAACACCGGCTCGACTACTGACCGCGCTGCAACGGCCTTCGGACATCCCGCGAGGTTTGCATGAGCGTGATTCTCGGTACGATCGCGATTCTGGCGCTCGCCGGCGTGCTGGCTATCGGGCTGGCAGAGTCGGCGACTGCGGTCTGCACCAATCTGGGCTCGACGACCGGGTAGCGGGCGGCAGCCGGCGCCGCACGGCGCGCGCCGCCGCTTGCGCCTTCGTCACAATCCGACTACAAAAAGCGGGTGGGACGCGGGCCCGCTCGTCCGAGCGCGTTGCGCAGGCGCAAGGGCCGCCTGCAGGCTCCGTCCCGACCCTTTTCGCCGACTGCGTGCGCCTCTCGTCCGTTCTTCGTGGCGGCCGATGCGCACCGTCATGGTTCCCTCCCAGGCGCCCCCAGGAGAACGAATGAACCGTAAAGACCACGCCGACATCGCTCCGGGACGTCTGTCCTCCGAGCAGCTCGCGCGGAATTTCGACGACGTATCGCCGCCGCTCGATCGCCAGAGCGCATTGATCGCGGCTCAACGTTGTTACTACTGCTACGACGCGCCCTGCATCCAGGCCTGTCCGACCGGCATCGACATCCCGAGTTTCATCCGCCGCATCACGACCGACAATCTGCGCGGCGCGGCGCTCGACATCCTCGGCGCGAACGTGCTCGGCGGCATGTGCGCGCGCGTCTGTCCGACCGAGATCCTCTGCGAAGGCAGCTGCGTGCGGAACACGGCCGAGTCGCAGCCGGTGCAGATCGGCGCGCTGCAGCGCTACGCGACCGACTGGGTGTTCGACAGCGACACGGCGCTGTTCGAGCGTGCGCCCGCGACCGGCAGGCGCGTCGCGGTCATCGGCGCGGGCCCGGCCGGCCTGTCCTGCGCGCATGCGCTCGCACGCGCCGGTCACGACGTCACGGTCTTCGACGCGCGGCCCAAGCCCGGCGGACTCAACGAATACGGCATCGCCGAATACAAGGTGCTCGAATTCGCCGCGCGCGAAGTCGAATGGCTGCTGTCGATCGGCGGCATCGCGTGGGAAGGCAATCGTGCGCTCGGCGGGAATCTGCATCTCGCCGACGTGCGCCGCGACTACGACGCGGTATTCCTCGGCCTGGGACTCTCCGGTGTCAACGCGCTGGACATCGAGGGCGAAACGCTCGCCGGTGTGCGCAATGCCGTCGATTTCATCGCCGACCTGCGCCAGTGCGACGATTTCTCGCAGATGCCGGTCGGCCGCCGCGTCGTCGTCATCGGCGGCGGCAACACGGCGATCGACGCGGCCGTGCAGAGCAAGAAGCTCGGCGCCGAGTCGGTCACCCTGGTCTATCGCCGCGGCAGCGCGAGCATGAGCGCGACCTGGGCCGAGCAGGAATTCGCGAAGACCCAAGGTGTCGCCGTGATCGAATGGGCGCAGCCGCGCCGCATCCTCGGTGGCGGCGCGGTCAGCGCGATCGAATTCGAATACACGCAGCTCGACGACACGGGGCGCCTGCTCGGCAGCGGCGACCACTTCACGCTCGCGGCCGACACCGTGCTCAAGGCGATCGGCCAGAGCCTGCTCGCGCCGCGCGCGAACGGCGACGGCAGCGCCGTCATCGAA
>CAMLSI010000065.1 GCA_946482585.1 uncultured Lysobacteraceae bacterium | reverse complement strand
CGCGGTCAGCGGCAGGTAGTAGACGAACTCGACTTCGAAGGTGCCGCCCGGCGCAAGCGCATTCCAGCTCGAGGACAGGCGCGCGCGGTGGAAGTCGCCGTCGAGGCCGCCGATGTTGTTGCCGGTATGTCCCGTCGAGACGACGCTCAGGGTCGCGCCGGACCAGTTCGTCCAGTTGGCCGGCGCGGCGGTGGAGAGATCGAACTCGAACAACGCGCCCGCGGGTATCGTCGTCGTAGAATTGTTTACAATTTTCAATTTTGGCGAGATCGGATAGTTGCTGTCGCCGAGATCGAACTCGCTCACTGTCACGGTCGCATCGAGCGTGCCGGCGACGGCGGGCGCGGTGAAGCGGCGATTGCCATACGGCGTCGCCGACTGGAAACGCTGGTGATAGACGTCGGTCAAGGTCGTTCCCATGAACCACTCGCCCTGCCCGCCGCGGCGGTCCGGATGCCAGGCGTAGTCGCCGGCGAGTTCCCAGATCATGACGCCGCCTATGCCCTTGTTCGCGATGTAGTCGGCCTTGATTGCGCTCGACTGCTCGTCTTCGGTCGAGAGGAAGACGTTCTTCTGCGCGTTCCAGAGCCACGGCGCGACCAGCGTCGTGTCGTAGTGGCGCGCGTAGGTGCCCGTGAGCGCATCCGCGGGATCGTTGACCGGATCGAGACCGTAGGCCGCGAGATAGCTCGGCAGGATGCCCTGCTGCAGGTTCTTCGCATGCCACATCGGGTTCGAGCCCGCGGGCACTTCGGCCTGGAGTTCGGTGTCGTGCCACAGGTTGTCGATGCCGACCGCGCCCTGGCCGCAGCGCGCGAGGCCGATCGGACAGCCGCTGGTCTGCGGCGCCGTGCCCCAGAGTCCGTTGGTGCCGCCGCTGACGTTGCGCCAGCCGCGCGTGTAGTACGGCACGCCGACGTTGATGCGACCGGCCGGCATGACGCCGCGGAAATAGTGATAGGCCCAGTCGGTATTGAGATAGCCGATGCCGCCGTACTGCTGCGTCGTATAGACATTCCAGTGGGCGAGTTCGGCGTCGCGGCCGTCGTCGTACAGTGCGGCGTTCGGACCGACGAACTCGTTCCAGGAGCCGTGCAGGTCGTAGCTCATGATGTTGACGTAGTCGAGGTACTGCACGACCTGATACGTCTCCATGCCGCGCAACAGATATCCGGAGGCCGGTGCGGCGACGGTCAGCAGATAGTACTTGCCGTCCTGTGCCGCGGCCGCGTCGAGCTTTTCGCGCAGGGTCTTCATCAGCGCGACGTAGCCGCGCATCAGTGCCGCGCGGCGCGGATTGGAGAGGTTCCAGTCCAGCGGATTGCCGGCGTCGTTCATCGACGTCGCGTATTCGTAGTCCACGTCCACGCCGTTGAAGCCGAAGCGGCGCACGAACGCGACGGCGGAATCGGCGAACGCAGTGATGGCAGCCTGGTTGACCTGATTGTTCGCCGTGACCGTCAGCGAATAGAAGCCGCCGCTGGGAACGCGCGTACCGTCGGCCGCGAAGTAGCCGCCGGTTTCGGCCCAGCCGCCGACCGATACCAGCGTCTTCACGTTCGGGTATTGCTTTTTGAACTTGTTCAGAAGATTGAAATGGCCCTTGTAGCCGTATTCCGGGTCCATCTCGGCGCCGGCAACGCCGGGCCACTGCAGGCCGGTCGCCGGATTCTGCGGATCGTTTTCATTGCCGACCGACAGCCGGTTCGCATCGTCGATGTGCGCGAACGCGTAGTTGATGTGAGTGATCTTGCTCCACGGGATATTGCTCGCGAGAAACCGTGGCGAACCGTCGACACCGGTACGCCAGCCCGTGAAGTAGCCGATGATGCGGCGCGCGCGACCGCCCATGCGCTCTCGGCCGTCGGTGTCGTAGACGACGCAATACGGCGTGGCGACGCCGGCGGTGGGCTGCATGCCGTCGGGACGACAGGCCCCCTGCTGTGCGAATGCGGCGCCGGATGGCACGCCGGCGAAGGCGGGCAGCAGCGCGATGGCGAGACGGATCAGACGACGCATGGCGGATTCCCCCGAACGGTTCGGCGAGCGGATAGCCGCCGCGGCATCCCGCGACGGCAGTTGAAAGAACGGACTGCGTTTCAACGCGGTGCGGCGAAACCTCAGGGCGACTGGAAGCCGCTGGCGAAGATGCGGTCGTTGCCGCCGGCGCCGTGGCCGAGTCCTTCGTGCATCGCGTTGAGGATGCGGCCGTTGTCCGCATCGATCTCCCAGCCGAACACGCCGGCCAGGCCGTTCGCGCGCGCGAACTGGCCTTTCGCGCGTGCGGAGCGCGGATTTTCGTAGGTGACGAGCTTGCCGTCCGACGCGTTCCAGGCCCAGGCGCCTTCCGCTACCGCGCTGTAGCCGGTCGCATACCCGTTCGCGCCGGTGCCGTTCTCGCCGCCGGCGAACTGGCTTTCGATGTGGCGATAGTCGAGCACGCCGGCTTCCCAGGTGCCCGGACTCAGCGCGCCGCCACCCGCGCCCGCAAACGGATTGCCCGGCTGCGCGCCGGTCACGCTCTGCCAGCCGCGGCCGTACATCGCGACCCCGAGCGCAATCCGGTTCGCCGGCACGCCGGCGGCGATCAGGTTCGCGACGGTCGCCGAGCCGCTGAAGCCGGGCTGCGGTTCGTTCGGCACCGGATAGAGGCCGGCCTGGTGGCCGAGCTCGTTGTTCCAGCCACCGTAGTAGTCGTAGGTCATCGCAAACACGAGATCGAGCTTCTGGCCGGCGACGGCGTAGTCGACCGCGGAGATCTTGGCCGGCGCCGCGCCGACCGCGGCGGTCAGCAGATAGTGCCGCCCGGTCTGCGCGCCGAGGTTGTCGAGCGCCGTGCGCAGCTCGGTCAGCAGGGTCGAATAGTTCGCTCTGTCGGCCATGCCGCCGAGCGTCGCGCTCGCACCGCCGCCGCCGGGATATTCCCAGTCGAGATCGACACCGTCGAAGAATGTATACGTCTGCAGGAATTGCACGACGGACTGGATGAACGTCGCGCGTCGCGCCGGGTCGCCGGCGAGGTGATAGAACGGGTCGGACAAGGTCCAGCCGCCGACCGACGGCAGGATCTTGAGGTTCGGCTGCGCGCGCTTGGCACGGATCAGTTGACCGAAATTGCCGCGGACCGCTGTGTTCCAGGCATCGCCCGGATAGCTCTTCTCGAGCGCGGCGAAGCGATCGTGAATCGTGACCGTGTAGTTCGGCTGATCGGAACACTCCTGCATCAGCGCCTGATACCCCTGCGGATTGGCCTGCTGCAGCGAGTCGTTCGGCCCGCAGATCGCGATGAACGCATAGAGCAGATGGGTCAGGTTCGAGGCCGGAATGTTGCGCACCGGAAACGCACGGCCATAGATACCCCATTCGACGAAATAGGCGCCGACGACCGAGTTTGTCGAGTTCGTGTACGGCCGGTTGTTTTCCTGCAGCGGCGAAGGCCAGGTCAATCCGTCGTCACCGCCACCTCCACCGCCTCCGCCGCCGCCCGTGACGGTCACGCTGCGCGGCGGGCTCGCGGTGCATTGCTCGTTCGCGCCGCTGCCGCGGCACAGATCGACGATGAAACTGTAGGTGCCGGCCGTCGTCACCGTGACGCTGCGCGAGCCGGACTGCGCGCTCTGTCCATTCGGCACGAGTGGCGCCGTGTGCACGACCGCGCCGTTCTGGCGCAGCTTCCAGGCGTCGCCGTTGTCGCCCCACCAGAGATTCCACGACACGTCGAGCTGCGCGCTGCCGTTGGCCAGCGCAACCGACTCGGGCATCCACGCGATCTGCGGCGCCGCAGGCGCCTGCGCGGCGGCCACGCCGGCCTCGAACGACAACACCACCGCAAGAGCGGCACCGGCGGCCAGCGGCCGCCACGACGAACTGCGCATGAGCATCTCCTCCAGCCGCCCCCGCGGCGAACTCCGGTTGGAACTGCGGATCGGTTGTCGCACTGTGCTTCGGCGACGCGCCGGCGTGTCCCCGGCACGTCGCCGCATGTGCATTCCGGCACGGCCGGCGCACAGGAACGGATGGCTTCGGTGTGACGACGCGAATCCCGCGTCGCGACCGACCTCCCCGTCGGCCGCGCAAGACTGACAACGTTGTCACATAGTAGTCAAGGAATATCCCATGACCGTGTCGCCGATCACGCAATATCACTCAGGCGTTCTGCCGGAAGCCCTGGATCACGATGTTTCGGTGCGCGATCGTTCCGGTGTCCGTAATGACACCGAATGACAACGTAAGCATCCAGGATACCGCGCGATCAGCGCCGCCGGCGGAAGAACGCACGCAGCAGCTCGCCGGCCTCGTCGGCGGCGACGCCGCCTTCGACCACGACGCGATGGTTGTGGCGTTCCGAGATCAGCGTGTCGAACACGCTGCCGGCCGCACCGGTCTTGGGATCGGTCGCGGCATAGACCACGCGGGCGATGCGCGCATGGATCAGCGCCATCGAGCACATCGCGCAGGGCTCCAGGGTCACGTAAAGGGTCGCGCCCGGAAAGCGGTAGTTGCCGAGCCGGCGGCCCGCGTCGCGCAGGGCCTGGATCTCCGCATGCGCGCTCGGATCGTTGAGGCCGATGTTGTGGTTGTGCCCTTCCCCGACGACGACGCCGTCGAGTACGAGCAACGCGCCGACCGGTACCTCGCCGTGCTCTTCGTCGGCGCGACGCGCGAGCGCGAGCGCCTGCTGCATCCAGCGCAGATCGTCGTCGGGAGAGTGTTCGGCCATGCCCCGCTCCGCTGCCGCGCCGCCGCGGCGGGCGCGCATCATAGCGGATGCGTGAAACCGCGGCCCGCAGGCATTCGCCCGGCGCCGGTTTGACGCATCCGCCGCGCCACGTCAATCGATCGCCGCTCCCGCCAGCCAGGCGTGCTGTGCGGAGCGCACGCGCGCGAACGCGGTGACGAGCTGCGCCCAGGCGCTGCGATCCAGGTTCGCCGGCCGCGCGATCGCTCCGATGCGCCGCCGCACGAGCGCGCCCGCGAGCACGACGGCGTTGCCGCGATCGTCGTCGTCGGCGACGAGCACGGCACCCTCGAAGCTCGCGCGCAGCCGGCGCAGCAGCAGCGCGAACCCGGGATCGCCGCGATCGACATTCACGACGAGCACGCCGCGCGGCCGCAACGCGGCGCGACAGGCGTCCGCGAACGCCGCCGAGCGCAGGCGCGCCGGCATGCCGGCCTCGTCGTAACCATCGAGCAGGATGGCGTCGAACGCGCGCGCCTGCCGCGCGACGAAGTCGGCACCGTCGCCGAGCCGTATGCGCAGGCGGCGGTCGTCGCGCGGAATCGCGAACGCATCGCGCAGTGCGATCACGCGCGCATCGAGCTCGATCGCGTCGATGCGCGTGCGCGGCAGATGCCGATGACAGAACTTCGCGAGCGAACCGCCGCCGAGCCCGATCAGCGCGATCCGTGCCGGCATCGGGCGGAACAGCAGGAACGCCATCATCACGCGCGTGTAGTCGAACACGAGCTCGTCGGCCGCGGCGAGCCGCATGCGGCTTTGTATGCGCGCGGGACCGAAATGCAGCGAACGCAGGCCGCCCGCGTCGACGATGTAGGGGGCGGCGTTTCGACGGCTCATGCGATGGAAGGTCGGACCGGATGGGCGGCTAGAACTAATCGTTTCACGCGTCGCCGGCAAGCGGCGGGCGCGCTTGCTATCGTGTGCGTTCGACCGGAGACCGCGCGACGTCCGGCTGGCTGCAGAAACGCCTGAGACAATACGCGCTCGCAGCGCCGTCGCCATGCCACACACCGACCGAATCTGAAGGAGCAGCACTATGCGTATCGCCGTCACCGGCAGCTCGGGTCATCTCGGCGAAGCGCTGATGCGCACCTTGCGCGCGCTGGGTCACGACGCCGTCGGCATCGACCGGCTGCCGTCGGACTGGACAGATCGCGTCGGCACGCTCGCCGATGCGCGCTTCGTGCACGACAGCATCGCTGGGGCGGATGCAGTGCTGCACGCGGCCACGCTGCACAAGCCGCATGTCGCGACGCATACGCGCCAGGAATTCGTCGATACCAACATCACCGGCACGCTCAACGTGCTCGAGGCCTGCGTCGCGCATGCGGTGAAGTCACTCGTGTTCACGAGCACGACGAGCACGTTCGGCGCCGCACTGACGCCGCCCCCCGGCGCGCCCGCCGCCTGGATCGACGAAACCGTGCGCCCGGTGCCGAAGAACATCTACGGCGTCACGAAGGTCGCGGCAGAGGATCTCTGCGAGCTGTTCCATCGCCGGCAGGGACTTCCCTGCCTGATCCTGCGCACGTCGCGCTTCTTTCCCGAGGCCGACGACAATCCCGACACGCGCGCGCTGTACGCCGACGACAACGCGAAGATCAACGAGCTGCTCTATCGTCGCGTCGATATCGCCGACGTCGTCAGCGCGCACCTGTGCGCGCTGACGAAAGCGCGAGCCATCGGCTTGGCCCGTTTCATCATCAGCGCGCCGACGCCGCTGTCGCGCGACGATGCAGCCTCGCTGCGCAGCGACGCGCCGGGCGTCATCGCCCGGCATTTCCCGGACTACGTCACGGAATACGCACGCCGCGGCTGGCGCATGTTTCCGGAATTCGACCGCATCTACAGCAGCGCGAAGGCGGTCCGCGAGCTCGGCTGGCAGCCGGCGCACGGCTTCGGTGACGCGCTCGCCGCGCTGCGCGACGGGCGGGACTATCGCAGCCCCCTGACCCTGCAGATCGGCATCAAGGGCTATCACGCCGGGACCTTCGAACACGGACCGTATCCGGTCTGAGCGCAGCGTCTCAGAGGAGGTCGGCCGCGCGCACGGCCGACACCAAGCCCGCGACGACGACGATCGCGCCTGTCGCGCGCGCCACGCCGGCGTTCGCCGGCGCGAGGCGTTCCGCGCTGATCGCGGCCGTCACGGCGCTCATCACGGCTAGATCCATCACGCCGCAAACCAGCAACAGCACCGTGAAGCCCGAGCAGCAGCGACAGCACAGCAGTCCGAGACGCACGCCATGCCGCCACGCGCCCACGCGGCCTTCAGCCACACGATGCACGCGCGCGCAGCCCGCGAGCTGGCGCGCCTTCGTCGCGCTGAACTGCACGGCGCCGACGACGACGATGAGCAGCCCCGTGGCGAACGGCGCCACGCGCGATGCGGCCGGCCACTGCATGAGCAGCGTCGCGAGCGCGACGCCGGACACATGGACGACGACGCCGGCCGCGCTCCAGACCGAGAAATAGCCTGCGGCGACGAGCGCAGTCAGTCCATCGAGCTGCCTGACGCCGCCGTGGCCCATCACGACGCGATAACGGCGCAGCATCGGCACGAGCGACGGCAGCATCATCGCGACCATCATCGAAGTCCACATCGCCACAAATGCGATTGCGGCGCCGGGCCAGCTCTGTCCAGGCATGCGCATCCACATCATCGACATCTGCCAGCCGCCCGGCATGGGCATGCCGGGCATGTCCGCCATCGCGACGCACTGCTGCACCGTCACGGCCGCGCTCGTGCAGAACAGCAGCGCCGCGATCGCGAGAAAGGTCCGGTCGGACCTTTCTCCGAGCCGCGCGCACCACTCAGCGCCGGTCATATTCGTCATGACGGCGCCACCAGATGCCGGTTTCGTTGCGACCGCGCGGCGCGCGATCGAGCCAGGCATACATGCCCCAGAGGCCATCGAGCCCACGCGCATACGTCGAATACGTATGGTAGACCTCGCCGCCCTCGCGCACGAACGCGCTCATGCCGGGACGATCGCGCGTATAGGTTGCGGGATCGGTGCCGCAGGCCGCCGCAGAACACGCGACCGGTTCCGGCACTTCCCTCGTATCCATCGCGTGGCCGTTGCGCCGGTAGTTGTAGTCGATGTCGCCGTCGCGCTGCTGCCGTTCGGTGAACGCGACGTTGAAATCGAAGTTGAAATCGCCGGCCTGCGATGACGCCCAGGGAAACGCCCAGCCCATGCGACGCTTGTATTCCTGCAACTTCGCGAGCGGCGCACGCGAGACGGCCGCGAGCATCACGTCGTGATGCGCCAGATGTACGGCGAAACCGTCGAAACCATCCGCGATCGCCGAGCACGAGGGACAGCCCGCGGAGTAGTCCGGGCCGAACATGAAGTGATAGACCAACAGCTGCGAGCGCCCCTCGAACAGGTCGGCGAGCGACGCGCTGCCCGCATCCGTTTCGAAGCGATAGGCCTTGTCCACACGCACCCTGGGCAAGGCCTGCCGCAGCCGCGCGACCTCATCGCTGCGTCGCGTGAGTTCTTTCTCCGCGGCCAGCAGCTCCAGCCGTGCAGCCAGCCAGGTGTCGCGTGTCGTCGTCGGTGTCGTTATCGTCATGAGCAGGCTCCGTTCGTGATCGCCGTCAGCGCAACGTCGCTGCGGCATGCCGTGGATCGGCGGTGCGC
Source organism: uncultured Lysobacteraceae bacterium (assembly GCA_946482585.1). The sequence goes on along the minus strand of CAMLSI010000065.1, from coordinate 6,813 downwards.
TACAGTAGGCGCGGCCCGGCAATCGGCGAGAGTGACAACGGTGGCGCGATTCGGATGGACTCGCTGATCACGGCCGCGGCGCGCGCACTCGCCGTCGGCGATCCGCTCGTCGCACTCAAGCATGTCGCACTGCGTGACGACCCCGCCGCACTCGCGCTGCGCGGCATCGCGATGGCTCAGCTCGGCGACCTCGCGCGCGCGAAACACCTGTTGCGCACCGCCGCGCGCGCGTTCGGTCCGCGCGAGGCAGTCGCCCGCGCGCGCTGCATCGTCGCCGAAGCGGAGATCGCGCTGGTCTCGCGCGATCTCGGCACATCGGAAAGACCGCTCGCTGCCGCGAGCACGCTGCTCGATGCGCACGGCGATACGCGCAACGCCGCGCATGCGCGCTGCATCGCCGTACGCCGGCTACTGCTGATCGGACGCCTTGGCGACGCGGAACGCCAACTCGCACAGATCGATGCGAGCGCACTGCCGCCCGCTCTCCGCGCCGCGCACGAGCTCGCGGCCGCCGGCATCGCGCTGCGCCGCTTGCACGCGAACGCCGCGCATCACGCGCTCGCGCGCGCGGCCCAGGCCGCGCAACTGGCGCGCATTCCGGCCCTGATCGCCGAAGTCGCGGCTGCCGAGCGAGTGCTGCACGCACCGGCGGCGCGCCTCGTCACGCGCGATGCGGAACGGCCGCTGCGACTGGCCGAGGTCGAATCGCTGCTCGCGTCCGATGCCTTGCTCGTCGACGCGTGCCGGCATCTCGTGCATCTCTCCGGCGTGAGCATCTCGCTCGCGACGCGCCCGGTGCTGTTCGCCCTCGTGCGCGAGCTCGCCGCCGCATGGCCCGAGGACGCCGCGCGCGGCGACCTGATCCGGCAGGCGTTCCGCACTCGCTATGCCGACGAAACCCACCGCGCGCGCCTGCGCGTCGAGATCGGACGTCTGCGCGCCGCGCTGAAGTCCGTCGCCGACGTGCGCGCGACACCGCGAGGATTCGAGCTCGTGCCGCGCGACGCACGCGATGTCGCGGTGCTCGCGCGCCCCGTCGACGAAGCACATGCCGATGTGCTCGCGCTGCTCGCCGACGGCGAGTCCTGGTCGAGCTCGGCACTCGCGCTGGCGCTGAACACGAGCCAGCGCAGCGTGCAGCGCGCGCTCGACGCGCTGGCCGCCGGCGGCAGCGTGCAGGCGTTCGGGCGCGGCCGCGCGCGACGCTGGGCCGTGCCCATCCTGCCCGCATTCGCGACCGCCTTGTTACTCCCGAACCCCCTGCCCGGCGACTAGTCTGGTCTCACCACATCCTCGAGGAGATTCCCATGAAACGCGCCGCTGCCGAAGTCATCCGCGAATACGGACCTTTTCCCGGCGTGGAAAAAATCGGCGGCGTCACTTACGACGGTCGCAACGTCTGGATGGCGACCGGCGAACGGATCGTCGCGATCGATCCCGCCGACGGCAGCACGCGCCGCTCCATCGACATCGCCGCGCACGCGGGCACGGCCTTCGATGGCACACACCTCTACCAGATCGCCGAAAACGTGATCCGCAAGATCGACCCGCAGACCGGCCGCGTACTCGCCACGATCCCCGCACCCGGCAACGGCGGCGATTCGGGGCTGGCCTGGGCCGAAGGCTCGCTCTGGGTCGGCGAATACCGCGCACGCAGGATCCATGAAATCGACCCCGCCACCGGCGCGATCCGCCGCACGATCGAATCCAATCGCTTCGTGACCGGCGTCACCTGGGTCGACGGAGATCTCTGGCACGGCACTTGGGAAAACGACGAGAGCGAACTGCGCCGCATCGACGCGCGCAGCGGCGAAGTGCTCGAAAGCCTCGCGCTGCCCGAAGGCGTCCACGTGTCCGGACTCGAATCCGACGGTCGCGGCACGTTCTACTGCGGCGGCGGCGGCACGGGCAAGGTGCGTGCGATCGCAAGGCCGCGCTGACGCAAGGCCGCGCTGAGTTGTTCACTGGTGCAGGGCAGCCGGGACTGCGCCGCATGCCCGGGGCCGAAGGCCCCGGGCACCGACCGCACGTATCAATACCGGAATGGTGGAGGCGAGTCCGGAACTGCGCCGAACTCGCCGACGCTGGAAAACGGTGGGATTTTTTTGCGATTCCCGTCAGGGGCCCGTCACCAGAGTCAGACCCGGATAGCGCGCCAGGATCGGCAGCAAAGGCTGGAAAAAGGTGACCGGCGCGGGCTCGGCACAGTTGTCGTCGCCCGTGGGGATATTGCCGCCCGAGGTCACGCCCTGGGCCTGACCTTCCGGGGTCACGAAGGAGCCGCCGGAATCGCCGCGGCCGACGCAGGCACTGGACATGGACAGGCCGCTTACCGGGCCCTGCGGATAGTTCACCGTCACCTGGGTGGCGTTGAGCACGCCGCAGCGTGCACCGGTACGGTAGCCGGAACGGCAGACGACGGCGCCGATCGCCGCTGGCGTACTGCCGAGCACCGTGAGGTTGCCGCCGAAGGAATAGGCATTCACCCACGGCCGGGGGATGCCCTGGGTGTTGGTGTTGTGCACCACCGCGAGGTCGCTGCCCGGGAATACCGAGTCGTAGAAATAGCCCATCGACTGACCGGAGGCCGTCGTCACGGTCGCATTGACCGCACCGCAATGGCCGGCCGTGACGAACCCGTTGTTGGCCCCCAGGGTGACGGCGAAGCCGATCGAGCAATTGAAGGCGCCGCCGATGACGTAGCGATCGCCGCCCCGGATATCGAACGTCGGCACCGGACGGGACGCCTCTTCGACCACGCGCACGAGTTTCGCATCGGCCTTGCCGGCGGCGATGAAATCGACGGCGGCCGCGGTCGCGCCCGGATCGACGCTCACGATCACGCGATTGCGTTTCGGATCGACGTACCAGGAATGGATGCGCAGATCCGTCGCGTCGACCCTGGCCGGCCCCCTGAAGCCGCGCACTTGGTCGTCGAGCTGGGAACGCGCCGTTTCCAACTGCGCCAGGCTGAAATCGACCTGGCGCACCTGAGCGCCGAGGCCGCTCGCCGCGGCGTCCGCCGGACTACCGGCGACGGCGATCACCGGTTCGTAGTCGCCGTCGGCATTGCGCTCCATCCAGATGCCGCCGAACGCCGCGCCGAACGCCGCGCGGGCATCGCGCTCGATCGAAGGCATCTGCCTTTCCACCTCGCGGTACCGCGAAACCTGTTCCGGCGACAGTCCCATATCGCGCTGCAAGGCGCTCTGCAGCGTGGGAGAAAGCGCCCCGTTCTCCGCCGCGGCAGCGGAAGCGGCGACGAAAATCGGGGAAGCGGCGAGAGCCATGGAAGCGGCCAGACGGACGCACCGGCGACGACTGATCGATAGTGAATTGCGCATGCATCATTCCTCAGGGGGTTTGTTTTCCAGCCTGCCTCGTGACGAGGCGGACGACGAGCACGGAACCACGCAACAGCAGGGCAAAGACAAACCCGCACGTTTCTCTCCGCCCATCATTCCGGCATGTCCGCAGACGACGACGGACTCCCCTGCGAAGACGCAGTCCCTGCGCGAATCCGACGCAAACACCATCCGCGGGTACCGCGTGTCCATCGTGCGGAAGGATCATCCATCGCCACCTACTCGCATCGCCGGCGGCTTACGTTATAGGAATTTCTCAATAGATAAATATCTATTCGTTCTCACAATACGATAAAGCAAAGTTGATAAACCGAAAGAACACGAGCCGAAACCGCACTGCCGCACTCCTCGCCCCTGCCCGGCGACATTGCGGCCAGCCGGACCATTGAGTCGTTTCGTCTGCATTGCGCAAGCCGTGCCGCCGTCGAAGACACCCCTGCACGCGCCTTCACGACGAGAAATAGAATTCACGTCTGCGCTGCAGCGAGACCGGCGACGCCCGATCTTCCGCTCAACGCCGCGTCCAGCTTCTCGTAATCCAGTGCATTCTCCCAACGCGCCACCACCACCGTAGCGACCGCGTTGCCCATGAAATTGGTCAGCGACCGGCACTCGCTCATGAAGCGATCCACGCCGAGGATCAGCGCCATGCCTGCGACGGGCACTACCGACAACGTCGCCGCCAAGGTGATGAAGCCCGCACCGGTGACGCCCGCGGCCCCCTTGGAACTGATCACCGCCACCAGCAGCAGCGTGATCTGGTGGCCCAGCGTCAGATCGGTGTCGGTGGCCTGGGCGATGAACAGGGCTGCCAGGGTCATGTAGATGTTGGTGCCGTCCAGGTTGAACGAATAACCGGTGGGCACGACCAGACCGACCACCGACTTGCTGCACCCCGCTTTCTCCATTTTTTCCAGCAGCGACGGCAGCGCCGATTCCGACGACGAGGTGCCCAGCACCAGCAACAGCTCGGCTTTCAGGTAGCGGATCAGCTTGACCACGGAGAAGCCGCACAGGCGCGCCACGACGCCCAGGACCACCAGCACGAACAGCAGCGAGGTGAGGTAGAAGGAACCCACCAGCCAGGCCAGGTTGGCCAGCACCTGCACGCCGTATTTACCGATAGTGAAGGCGATGGCGCCGAACGCGCCGATCGGCGCGGCCTTCATCAGGATGTGCACGATGCGGAACACCGGTGCGGTCAGCGCGTTGAGGAAATCGACGATCGGGCGGCCGCGTTCGCCGACCGAGGCCAGCGCGATGCCGGTCAGCACTGCGATGAACAACACCTGCAGGATGTTGTCGCCGACGAAGGGACTGAGCAGTGTCTTCGGAATGATGTCCATCAGGAAGCCGACCAGCGTCAGCTCGTGCGATTTGCTGACGTAGTCCTTGACCGCCCCCTGATCCAGGTCGGCCACGTTGACGTGCATGCCCGCGCCCGGCTGCACCAGATGCGCGACGAGCATGCCGATGACGAGCGCGAGCGTCGAGAAGAACAGGAAATAGATCATCGCCTTGACGAACACGCGGCCGACCGTCTTCAGCTGCGTCATGCCGGCGATGCCGGTGACGATGGTGAGGAAGATGACTGGGCCGATGATCATCTTCACCAGCTTGACGAAGGCGTCGCCCAGCGGCTTGAGTGCGGCGCCCGTTTCGGGGGCGTAGTGGCCCAGCAGCGTGCCCAACACGATCGCAACGACGACCTGAAAATAAAGCTGTCGATACAACGGAACGGGCGGCAGGAAAGCAGGCTTGTCGGCGGCGATGTGCATGGCAGCTCCGTTGGGACATATGAGACCGCGGAACGCGGCCGGCGTGGCCCGGATTCTCGCTTTCCCCCGCGCCGCACGCGCATAGCCAATTGGTACTAGGCGCCGGATCGGCCCGTATTCGCTGTCTAGACTGCGCCGCATCGCCGGCCGGTGCGCAACGCCCGGCGACAACCACGGGCGGCCGTGTCGCTTCCCGCACATTTGGAAAAATACCAAACCGAGGGGGTTCAATGCGCCCGTTTTCTTTCGTCGGTGCCCTGCTTCTCTGCGGCGCCGGTTCGGCGAGTGCGGCTGTCGATATCGAGAACTGGCCGACCAAGGTGACGTTCGCCGACGGCACCCAGGCCGCGCTGACCGGCAACGTCAACTACGACGTCAACGACTTCTCCGACGACGCCGTACTGGAAGACGAAGACGGCGTGCGCCGCAAGGAGTTCGGCTTCACGCTGAAGAAAAAGGGCACGTACGACGCGATGGTCTACTTCGATTTTCAGGCGCACGCCTGGCTCGACGTGTTCTTTCGCTTCGAGACCAAGGCGCTGTTCGGCACGGATGCGGGGCGCGTGCGCCTGGGCTACGTGAAAGTGCCGGTCGGTTTCGAAGGCGTCACCAGCGCGCGCGCCGACAGCTTCCTCGAAACGTCGTTGCCGATCCAGGCGATCTACCAGGCGCGCCGCACCGGCGCCGAGTGGACGTTCGAGCGTGCCGCCTATCTGCTGCAGGCCGGCGCGTACGGCGGCAAGGATCTGCAGGGTGACAATCCCGGCACCACGCAGGCAGTGCGCGGCGTGTGGACGCCGGCTAAGGCGGAAGGCAACGTGGTGCATCTCGGCCTGGCCTTGTCGCGCGAGAACCCGCGCAGTCGTAACGACGGTCGCGGCGTGAACGTCGCGCCGTCCGCGCGATTGCGTGCACGTCCGGAGGCCGGCCTGACCGATACCCGCCTGGTCGACACCGGCGCACTCGCGGGCGCCGACCATATCGACCGCGCCGGACTGGAAGGCCTGTGGATCAACGGGCCGTTCTCGCTGCAGGGCGAAGCGCTGCGCGCCAAGGTGAGCCGCGACGGCTTCCGCGATTTCAGCGCCAACGGACAATACGTGTTCGCCAGCTGGGTGCTGACCGGCGAATCGCGCCCCTATACCGCGGGCAATGTCGGCAACATCAAGCCGAAACACGGCTACGGCGCGATCGAACTGCTCGCGCGGTACAGCCGCCTGGACCTGGACGACAACGGCGTCCTCGGCGGCCGCGAGCACGACTGGACCCTCGGTGCCAACTGGTACCTGACCACTCACTTCAAATTCCAGGCGAACTACGTGCACACGAACGCCGAACGCCGTGACGTGCGCCGCGATCCGGATATCGTCGAACTGCGCGCGCAAGTGTATTTCTGATCCGGAAAGCGGGCCGGGACGTTAACCTTGCGCCTCCGCCGCTCTCCGCTGCCCCGCATGTACGCATTTCGGCGTTACCGCCCTGCCGTGCTGATCCTGCTGTTCATCGTCGGCGGCATGCTGATCTGCATGGGCGTGGCGTCACGCGTCGGCCGCGACCAGACGCTACGTTCGGAGAGCGCGCAACTGCAACGGCAGCTCGTGCTATACGCGCAGACGTTACAGCAGCGCATCGACCGCTATCGCACCCTGCCACAATTGCTGGCGCTGGAC
>CAMLSI010000064.1 GCA_946482585.1 uncultured Lysobacteraceae bacterium | reverse complement strand
AGCCGGGATCGACAGCGACGATCGCGATGCGATCGTCGCCGCCTTGCGCCAGTGGATCGCCGAAGACCGCAAGGCCACGCCGCTCAAGGCGCTGCAGGGACTGATCTGGGAAGCCGGCTATCGCGACGGCGTCTATCGCGCGCACGTCTACCCCGAAGTCGCCGCGCGGCTGCGCGCGTGGAAGGCGCGAGGGCTGCCGCTGTACGTCTACTCGTCGGGCTCGGTCGCCGCGCAGAAACTGTTCTTCCGCTACAGCGAAGCCGGCGATCTGTCGGCGCTATTCGACGGTCATTTCGACACCGAGATCGGCGGCAAGCGCGAAGCGGGTTCCTATACGCGGATCGCCGCGGCGATCGGCGTACCGCCGCAGGACATCCTGTTCCTGTCGGACATCGTCGAGGAGCTCGATGCCGCGCGTGCCGCCGGCCTGCAGACGACGTGGCTCTGCCGCCCGCCGCTGCAATGCCCGGCCGACGGCTCGCACCGCTGCGTCGGCGATTTCGACGCGATCGCGGTCTGATCCGCCGACGATGACCGGCACTGACGCCGCGCGGCTCGCCTTCGCGCTGCTGCTCGGCTTCGCCGCCGGTTTCTGGCTGCGCGACCGGCAGCGGGATGTCGAACCGTCGGCGACGACGCCGTCCGCCGTCGTCGATGCCGGCACGGTACCGCCGCACGAGGCCAAGGCGGATACCAAGGCCCTGCTCGCCGATCTCGCCGCGATGCGCGAGCTGGTGGGGCGCTGGTTTCCCGCACTCGCATCCGACAGCGAGCCCGAAGCGCCCGACTACAGCCCCGAGCGCGTGTTCTACGATCAATTCCGCCTCGTCGACGAAGCCCTGGCCGCGCTGCGTCCGCAAACCCCGGGGCGCACCGACCTCTACGTGGTCGCGTTCGCCGGCGACGGCGACGAGAACGTAGTCCGCAACGAAGCGGAATACGTGGAGAAATTGTTCTCGGAGCGCTACGACGCGCGCGGCCGCGTGGTCGTGCTCCAGAACAATCCGGCCACGGTAGAAACGCGGCCGCTGGCTACCTGGACCAATCTCGAGCTCGTGCTCGACGGCCTGCTCGAACACGATCGCTTCGATCCCGAAGAAGACATCCTGCTGCTGTTCATGACGAGCCACGGCGACGAGGATCACAACCTCTATGTCGGCATGGACGTGATGCCGTTCGACTGGATAGCCGCGGACGACCTGTCCCGGATCGTCAGCGCGCGACCGTTCCGCTGGCGCGTCAGCATCATTTCGGCCTGCTATTCCGGCGGTTTCCTCGAAGGCCTGAAGAACTCGACGAGCATGGTCATCACCGCCGCGCGTGCCGACCGCCCGTCGTTCGGCTGCGGTGCCGATTCCGACCTCACCTACTTCGGCAAGGCGTTCTTCGTCGACGGACTCAACCAGACCGACACTTTCCGCGGCGCGTTCGAGATCGCGCGCCAGCGCATCGCCGACTGGGAAGAGGCCGACAAGCAGACCCCCTCCGAACCGCAGATCGCGAGCACTCCGCTGATCGAAGCCAAGCTCGCGCAGTGGCGCCGCGGATTCACGCTCGGGCCGCCGCAACCGTTCGCCGTTCCCAAGGTCGCGGCCGCTCCTCAGTCCAGCGCAAAATCGATGAAGCAGTAACCCTCGGCGCGTTCGCGGCCGACTTCATGCAGAGTCAGCGGCCGACTGAAACATGGACCGTCGACGACGACCGTGTGGTACTCGCCGGCTTCGCCGCAGAGATCGATGCCGGCCCGGCGGAATTCCCCGATGACATCGGCATCGAGCGCGCGGCCGAGCAGCCGCTCGTCGAGCTTGCCGTCCTGCACGGCGACGAGGCGCGTCACGAAACCCGCGTCGAGGAATTCTCGCAGCAGCGCTTCGCGCGGTTCCTCCCAGATCGGATGCAGACAGTCGAGGCCGAGCTCGGCACACACGCTGCGGCACCAGCGGCGATGCGCTTGGAGGTCGATGTCGCCGAACACCACCGCACCGATGCCGGCTTCGTCACGCAGGCGCGCGAGCGCGGCGCTGAAGTTGCGCCGGTAGTCGGTCAGGCTCGTCGCGACTTCGACCGCATTCACGCCGATGGCGGCAGTCTGCGCGCGCAACACCTCCGGGCGCAATCGATGCGAACGCGTGCGCGAGCCGTCATCGATCAGGCTCGTCACCAGTGCCGCCGGCGCGCCGAGCCGCTGCCAGACTCGCCACAGGCTCAGCGCCGAATCCTTGCCGCCGCTCCAGGAAACCGCATACGTCTGCCGCATCGCGAAACTCCGCCGGAAAACGCGATTGTTGCGCGTGTCGCAGCGGCGGCCAAGAGCCGCGCAGGCCGACGGACGGCACCGAGGCCGGTCCAAAACAAATTATCCACAATATGAATTTATAAATTAATGAAATACAAGACGAGCCGCGTCACGTCGCCGCAAGCACAAACGACGTCGTCGCGGACTCGATGCGGTTTCGGCCCAGTGTCTTCGCACGGTACAGCGCGCCGTCGGCGCGCGTCACGAGCGTGAGCGCATCGAGGCCGACGTGCGGCACCAACGCCGCCACGCCGATGCTGACGGTCAGATACGGCGCTGCGCGCGAATAGGCATGCGGCAGCGCGAGCTGCGCGATCGCGCTCGCGACGTGCGCCGCGACGTTCTGTGCATCGGCGAGCGAGCTCTGCGGCAGCAGCACGCCGAACTCTTCGCCGCCATAGCGCGCCACGCAATCCTCAGCGCGTCCCAGCGCTCCGCCGAGCGCGCGCGCGACCTGGCGCAATGCATCGTCGCCGGCAAGGTGGCCGTACCCGTCGTTGTAGCTCTTGAAGTCGTCGATATCGAGCAGCAGCAGTGCGATCGAATCGCCGTGACGCTGCGCCCGGCTCCATTCCGTCGCGAGCACTTCGTCGAAACGGCGCCGGTTCGCGATGCCGGTGAGTCCATCGCGATGGGAAAGCTTCTCGAGCTGCTGATTGGCCTCGCGCAAACGAAGATTGGCCTGCGCGAGCGCGGCCGACTTTTCCTCGACGAGGCGATTGATTTCGCGCAGACGCGCGTTCGTCGCCGCCAGGTGCACGGCGCCGGCGACCTGATCGGCCAGCGCCGTCAGCATCTGCCGGTTCGCTTCGTCGAGCGCCTGCGGATCGGACGCTTCGAGGTTGAGCATACCGATGAGCTCGCCGCGCAGGCGGATCGGCAGCACGTATTCGGTGGTCACCGCCGGATTGCCGAGCACGTAGTCGGGATCTTCGGTCACGTCCGCCACGTACTGCGCCTGGCCGGTGCGGAACGCCCGGCCGATGACGCCGAGCGTCTCGGGCCAGTCGCCGCCGCTGCGGCCGTGGAACACCGAATTGCCCGCATGCGCCTTGAAGCGCAGGCGCCGCGAATGCCGATCCGCCAGCATCACGCCGACCGATTCGAGCGCGAAGCGATCGCGCAGGAAATTCACGATGCGCAGCAGCGCCTGGTCGAGGCCTTCGGCTTCGATCGCAACGCGTGACAGTTCGCTGAGCATGCCCAGCAGTTCCAGCCGCTGCCGCTGCTCGGCATTGAGCCGTTCCGCCGCGAACATGCCGGCGAGTTGCTCGGCCAGCGTTTCGAGCAGATCGATCTCGTCGCGGAATGCATCCGTGCGCATCGCCTCGGCATTGAGGACGCCCATGACTTCGCCGTTGTGGCGCATCGCGACGCAGAGCTCCGAATGCGTGCCCGGCATGGTCTCGACATAGTTCGGATGGCACGTGACGTCGGCCACGTACAGCGTATGTCCGGTCGCCGCAACCTCGCCGACGACTCCGCTGCCGAGTTCGCGGCCGTACCCGACGTGGATCACCGTCGGGATGTCGGCGGCGAGCGCTTCGCAGCGGAAGCGACCTTCCCGCAGATCGATCGACGCGCAGGCGACGAATTCGCACTGCAGATGCGCCTGCAGCAGACGCACGATCTGCTGCAGGCGCGAGCGCAACGAATGATTTTCGGCTGAGATGCGCGCAATACGATGGATCAGCGCGAGCTGGCGCGCTTCGCGTTCGCGGCCGCCGCAAGCGGCCCTGCCGTCGTCGAGCTGCGGCATTACGGCCTCCCGCAACACGTTGGACCGAGTCTAGCAAGGTTTTCCGCAGCGCCGCCAACGCGGACCGGAGCAGGGTCGGGCGGCCCGGCCGCGGCAGCCAGCCGCCGAACGTCGCCGCGGCTCAGCGGTGGCGGCGCTCGAGTTCGCCGATCGCATCGTTGAGCGACAGGCCGCGCGCGCGCAGCAGCACGGTCAGGTGAAACAGCAGATCGGCCGCTTCGCCGATCAATGCGGATTCATCCTGAGCGACGGCCGCCAGCGCGGTTTCGACGCCTTCTTCGCCGACTTTCTGCGCCATGCGGCGCAGACCCGCTTCGAACAGCGTGGTCGTGTAGCTGCCCGCCGGGCGCTCGCGTTCGCGGGCGGCGACCAATGCATCGAGTTCGCCGAGGAATCCTGCAACGCGAACGGCATCGGCGCCGAAACAGCTGTCGCTGCCGAGGTGGCAGGTCGGCCCCTGCGGCTCGGCGCGGAGCAGCAGGCTGTCGCTGTCGCAGTCGGTCATGACCTCGCGCAGCAGCAGGAAGTGCTGCGAGGTCTCGCCCTTCGTCCATAACCGCTGCTTGCTGCGACTGTAGAACGTGACCTTGCCGCTCTCGAGCGTCGCACGCAGCGCCGCTTCGTTCATCCAGCCCTGCATGAGCACGGCGCCGCTACGCCAGTGCTGCACCACGGCCGGCAGCAGGCCCTCGCCCTTGTTCCAGTCCAGCCTCGCGGGATCGACCGTCATGGCCGCACGCTCACGCCGCACTCGCGCAGGTAGCGCTTCAACGGCCCGATCGCGACGCTGCCCGAATGAAACACGCTCGCGGCGAGCGCCGCGTCGACATCGGCCTCCGCGAACACTGTCGCAAAATGTTCGGGCTTTCCCGCGCCGCCCGAGGCGACCAGCGGTACCGCGCAGCGGCTGCGCGCGGCGCGCAGCTGTTCCACGTCGTAGCCTTCGCGCACGCCGTCGGCGCCCATGCAGTTCAGCACGATTTCGCCGGCGCCGCGCGCGATCGCCTCGTCGATCCAGTCGAGCGTGCACTGCGCGAGCGCGCGCGTCCTGTCGGGATCGCCGGTGTACTGCCGCACGCGCCATTCGCCGTCCGCGTCGCGCAGACTGTCGATGCCGACGACGACGCACTGCACGCCGAACGCGTCGGCCAGTTCGTCGACGAGCGCCGGCCGCGCGAGCGCCGGCGAGTTGACCGAGATCTTGTCGGCACCGGCCTGCAACACGGCGCGCGCGGTGTCGACGCTCGCGATGCCGCCGGCGACGCAGAACGGAATGTCGATCGCCGCCGCGACGCGCGCGACCCAGCCGCGATCGACCTCGCGCTGCTCGGGACTCGCGGTGATGTCGTAGAACACGAGCTCGTCGGCGCCTTCGTCGCGGTAGCGCAGCGCGAGATCGAGAATGTCGCCGACGACGACGTGGTCGCGGAAACGCACACCTTTGACGACCTGTCCGTCGCGCACATCGAGGCAGGGAATCAGCCGCCGCGTCAGCATGCGAGCGCCTCGGCGAGGTCGAGCCGTCCTTCGAGCAGGCTGCGGCCGAGCACGACGCCGGCAAGGCCGAGCTCTTTCACGGCACGCACGTCGGCTACGTCGCGCACGCCTCCCGACGCTTGCACGCGCAGCGCCGGCGCGAGCTGTCGCAGGTGCGTGTAGAGACCGAGATTCGGCCCGGCCAGCATGCCGTCGCGATGGATGTCGGTGCACAGCACGTGGATCGCGCCGGCCGCCGCATAACGCGGCGCGAGCGCTTCGAGCGTCGGCGCTTCGCTCTGCGTCCAGCCCTCGCTCGGCAGACGCCAGACGCCGTTTTCCTGGCGCGTATCGAGCGCGATGCAAAGGCGTTCGGCACCGTAGCGCGTCAGCCACGCTTCGACGCGTTCGGGCTCGCGTATCGCGACGCTGCCGAGCACGACGCGCGCGACACCGGCGTCGAACAGTCGCTCCAGGTCGTCGTCGCTGCGTACGCCGCCGCCGGCCTGCAGCTGCACTGCCGTTCCGGCCAGCGCTTCGATCAGACGGAAGTTCGCGAGATTGCCGGCGCGCGCGCCGTCGAGGTCGACCACGTGCAGCCAGGCGGCGCCGGCCGAGGCATAGTCTTGCGCGAGACGCAGCGGATCGACGCGGTAGCTGGTCTGCTGCGAATAGTCGCCCTGGCGCAGCCGGACCACGTTGCCGTCGCGGAGGTCGATCGCGGGAATGATGTCGAAGTTCACAGGGTCAGGAAGTTCTTGAGCAGGAGGGAACCGACCGCGGCGGAGCGTTCCGGATGGAACTGCATGCCGAAGAAGTTATCTTTTTGCACAATAGCGGAAAACCTGACGCCGTGCGTGCTCGCGGCCACGGTCCAGTCGCCGACCGGCGCGGCATAGCTGTGCACGAAGTACGCATAGGCGTCGCCGGGCAGGCCGGCGAGCAGCGCATGCGGACGGGTCGGCGAAAGGCAGTTCCAGCCCATGTGCGGCACGCGCCGTTCCGGTGCCTCGGGCAGGCGCTCGACCCCGGCCGGAATCAAGCCCAGGCAGGGACGTTCGCTTTCGTCGGAACGCGCGAACAACAATTGCAGGCCGAGGCAGACACCGAGCACGGGCTGCCGCAGCGCACGCAGCGTGTCGACGAGATCGAGTTCGACGAGACGTTGCATCGCTGGGCCGGCGGCGCCGACGCCCGGCAGGATCACGTGACTCGCGCGCCGGATGCGGGCCGCGTCGGTGGTCAGCGGTGCGTCGACGCCGAGGCGCTGCAACGCATAGCGCACCGAACCGATGTTGGTGCCGCCGCCGTCGACGAGGACGACGTCCGCGCTCGCGATGTCCGCACTCATAGCGTCCCCTTGGTGCTCGGCAGTTCGCTGCCGTCGCGCCGCAGCGCCGCGCGCAGCGCGCGCGCGACCGCCTTGAAACAGGCTTCGACCATGTGATGCGCGTTGTCGCCGCGTACCGCGAGATGCAGGTTGGCGCCGAGCGTTTCGCACAGCGAGCGGAAGAAATGCGGCACGAGCTCGGTCGGCAGATCGCCGACACGCTCTCGCGCAAACTCGCCGTCGAAGACGAAATACGAACGCCCCGACAGATCCAGCGCCGCGCGCGCGAGCGTCTCGTCCATGGGCAGCGTGATCGCAACGGCCGCCGCCGTCTCCGGTTCGCTCGCGTCGCCGTAGCGACCGATGCCGCGCTTGTCGGCCAGCGCCTGACGCAGCGCCTGCCCCAATGCGAGCGCGCAGTCTTCGATCGTGTGGTGTTCGTCGATGTGCGTGTCGCCGGCGCACTGCAGCGAAAGTGCGATGCCGGCGTGCTTGCCGATCTGTTCGAGCATGTGATCGAAGAAACCGAGGCCGGTCGCGACGACCGGTTCGGCACGGCGATCGAGATCGACGCGCACGCGGATGCGCGTCTCGCGCGTGACGCGTTCGGTCTCGGCGCGACGCGGCGCGTCACAGAGCGTGTGCGCGATGCCGTCCCAGTCCCACTCGCCGTCGCCGAGGCGGAAACCGCGCACGCCGAGATTCGCCGCGAATTCGATATCGGTGTCGCGGTCGCCGACCATGGCCGACGCGCCGCGGCTCCAGCCGTCGTCGCCGAGATAGCGGCGCATGAGGCCGGTGCCCGGTTTGCGCGTGGGCAGCCCTTCATGCGCGAAACTGCGGTCGATCACGGTGTCGGCGAAGCGCACGCCCTGCGATTCGAAGATCTGCAGCATGAGCCGATGCGGTCCCCAGAACTGTTCCTCGGGAAAACTCGCCGTACCCAGACCATCCTGGTTCGTGACCATCACGAGCTCGTATCCGGCCTCGACGCAGCGACGCAGCGCCGGAACCACGCCGGGCAGCAGCGCGAGCTTGGCGTAGGCGTCGATCTGCTGGTCCGGCGGTTCGACGATCAAGGTTCCGTCGCGGTCGACAAAAAGGTATTTCTTCACTTCAGGCCGCCTCCTCGCGGCGCGACAGCGCGGCCAGCAGCACGCTATTCTCCTCCGGCGTGCCGACGGAAATGCGCAGGCATCCCGCGAGGCCGCGATACCGCGTCACGTCGCGCACGACCACGCCGGCACGCAGCAGCGCCGCGTACGTTGCCGCGGCGTCGCGCCAGCGCACGCACAGAAAGTTGGCCGACGAGGGCAGTATCTCCAGCACCTCGGGCATTCGCGCGAGCGCCGCGCGCAGCCGCTCGCGCTGCTCGCGCACGACGACGATGCGCGCCTGCGCTTCCTCCACGCCGGCGGCGCCCGTCGCCGCGAGTGCCGCAGCGACGCTCGCGGCCGGCAACGGATACGGCGCGATGATGCGACGCAGGAGACCGATCACGGCCGGGGCCGCGAGCAGCGTGCCGACGCGCGCACCCGCGAGCGCGTACGCCTTCGACAACGTGCGCAGCACGGCGACGTGATCGTGCTCGCCGAGCAGCGTCGTCGCGCTGCGCGCGCCGGCAAATTCGAGGTAGGCCTCGTCGACGACGAGCAGTGCACGGCCGCGCAAGGCGAGCGCGAGGCGTTCCAGCCTGTCGAACGGCACCAGATTGCCGCTCGGATTGTTGGGCGTGCAGACGAATACGAGCTTGACCGACGGCGTCAGCGCCGCGAGCAGTGCGTCGGCGTCGAGGCCGAAATCCGCTGCGAGCGGCGCCGCGACCACCGCCGCGCCCTGGATCGCCGCGGCGACCGCATACATGCCGAAAGTCGGCGGCGAGATCAGGATCGCGTCTTCGCCCGCACGACAGAACGCGCGCACGAGCAGGTCGATGGCTTCGTCGCTGCCGCGCCCGACGAGGATCTGATCGGTCCCGACCGCATACAGCGCGGCGAGCTGGCGCAACAATGCCATGGGTTGCGGATCGGGATAGCGATTGAGGCCGTCACCCGCCTCCGCCGCGGGCGACCACGGCGACTCGTTCGCGTTGAGCAGCACGCGGCCCCCGCTCGCCTCCATACGTGCCGAGGAATACGGCGTCAGCGCGCGTATGTCCGTGCGCGCGAGATCGAGTACGTTCATGCGGTCGTCGCTCCGAGTCGTTCGAGACGCACGGCGACCGCGCGCTCGTGCGCATGCAGCTGTTCGGCGTCGGCGAGCACGCGCGCGCAGGGCCCGATCGCGCGCAGTCCGTCCGGCGACAGCTCCTGCACCGTGATCTGTTTCTGGAAGCTCGCGACGGACACACCGCTCCAGGCGCGCGCGTAGCCGTAGGTCGGCAGTACGTGGTTGGTGCCGCTGCAGTAGTCGCCGACGGCTTCGGGCGACCACGCGCCGAGAAACACGGACCCGGCATTGCGCACGCCAGGCAGCAGCGCGCGCGCGTCGGCGACATTGAGGATCAGATGCTCCGGCGCGTAGTCGTTGCTGATCGCCAGCGCTTCGGCGAGATCCGCGACTTCGATGAGCCGGCTGTGCGCGAGCGCGGCGCGCGCGAGTTCGGCGCGCGGCAGGCGCTGCAGCTGGGACGCGACCGCGCGCTCGACCGCGTCGAGCAGCGGCCGCGACGGCGACAGCAGCACGACCTGCGAATCGCTGCCGTGTTCGGCCTGGGACAGCAGATCCGCCGCGACGAACTCCGCATCGGCACCGGCGTCGGCGATCACGAGCACCTCGGACGGCCCGGCCGGCAGATCGATCGCAGCGCCGTCGGCATCGTTGGCGACCTGGCGCTTGGCCTCGGTGACCCAGGCGTTGCCGGGCCCGAACAGCTTGTCGCAGCGCGGTACGCTCGCGGTGCCGTAGGCCATCGCCGCGATCGCCTGCGCGCCGCCGAGCTTGAACACGCGGCCGACGCCGCAGAGTCGCGCCGTATACAAAACCACCGGATCGCATTCGCCGGCCGCGTTCGCGGGCGAACACAGCACGACGTCGGTACAGCCGGCAAGCTGTGCCGGCACGGCGAGCATGAGCACGGTCGACGGCAGCGGCGCCGTGCCCGCCGGCGCATACAGGCCCACGCGGCCGAGCGGTCGCAGCACGCGCTCGCAGACCACGCCCGGCGCGGTCTCCACCCGTACCGCCGCGGGTGCCGCCGCCGCATGGAAGCGCGCAATGCGTTCGCGCGCCTGCGCGATCGCGTCGCGCAGCACGGGTGCCACGCGTGTCTGCGCCGCATCGAATTCCGCGGCGCCGACTTCCAGATCGCCCAGTTCGCAGCCGTCGTAGCGGCGCGTCAACGCGCGCAAGGTCGCGTCGCCGTCGGCGCGCACCTGCGCGATCAGGCGCGCGACGACCGCGCCGCGCTCGGCCGAATCGGTCTGCGCCGGCCGCCGCAGGCTCGCGCCGCGCGCGGCCGCATCGAGGTCGCTCCAGATCAGCCGCTTCATGCGAGCATTTTCTCCACCGGCAATACCAGCATGTGGCGCGCGCCCGCCCGGCGCATGTCTTCGAGATGCTGCCAGGTGATCGCGCCGTGGCAGACGGCCTGCAGCGCGACCTCGTCGGCGCTGCCTTCGATGCTCGTGATCGTCGGCTGCTGTCCCGGCGGCAGCAGACGCGTGACCCCGGCCAGGGCCGCGCGCGTGGTCTGCAGCAGCACGAGCTTGGATTCGCGCACCTGGATGACGCCTTCGATGCGCCGCAGCAGCAGTTCCTGCAATTCGCCGCGCTCGTCCGGCGGCGGCGACGGCGCGGCCGCGAGCACGGCCTCGCTGTCGAGGATGCCGACGACTTCGCGCAGTTGGTTGGCCTGCAGAGTCGCGCCGCTGGAAACGAGGTCGCAGATCGCATCGGCCGTGCCCAGACGCGGCGCGATCTCGACCGATCCCGACAGCACGACGACTTTCGCAGCGACACCGTTCTCCGCGAGCCAGTCGCCGGTCAATGCCGGATACGTGGTGGCGATGCGCAGGCCCTGCAGCGCATCGCAGCCTGCGTATTCCTGTTCCTGCGGCAACGCGATCGACAGACGGCAGCGGCCGAAACCGAGCGGCAGGATTTCGCGGAACGATTCCGCGTCGCCGCGGGCGCGCGCCGATGCCTGCTGCTCGGCCAGCACGTTGCGGCCGACGATGCCGAGGTCGCAGACGCCGTCGGCGATCAGTCCCGGGATGTCGTCGTCGCGCACCAGCAGCAGGTCGATCGCGAGGCTTTCGCCGAAGCAGAACAGCTTGTCGCGGCTCTGGCGAAACTTGAGGCCGCAGCGCGAGAGCAGTTCCTGCGACTGTTCCGACAGTCGTCCCGACTTCTGCACCGCGATGCGCAGACGATCGCGCGTCTTCATGATTTGCTCCGGGCGCTGCGGCGCGACGGGCTGGCATCCGGCAGTCCGGCCAGCGGCGACGGCAGCCCGCTGCGCCGCCGCGGCGGCTTGGGCAGCGGCGGCAGCGCTTCGTGCGCGACGACCGCGAGATAGCCGCCGTTGCCCTGCTGCAGGAATCGCGCGACGCGGCCTATCGTCGTCACGCTGACCGAGGTGCGGTCATGGATTTCGCGATAGGCGTAGCCGGCGAGCAGGTAAGGCACGACACGCCAGCGGTCGACCAGCGCCTCGAGTTCGGCCGGCGTGCAGAGATCGCGCAGGAACGCGAGCATCTCCGCCGGCGTGTCGAGCGACAGCAGCGCGCGGCAGAGACTTTCCTCGGCCGGCACCGGCGTGTTTTCGGGTTCGAGATAGCGTCGCTTCATGATTCAATGTAATAACGCATTAGAACATTACGGCACTCTACTGCAGCGGTCGGGGCGCTGTAAACGGCATGTCGACCGGGCACGTCACAAAATGTTGCAGGAGTTGTCGAAACACGCAGGGCCTGTGCCGATGCCTCCGGACTGCGCACAACCGGCCCGCGCGCGTGCGCCGACGCGGGATGATTTTCGAATTCAGTCAACGAGATGCATGCACGGGACCGGTTCACGCGATGCTCGTCCGTCGCACGCCGTGCAGGGGCGCCGCGCCGGCGCGCGCACGGATCGCGCCGTTCGCTGCATGATCCGTCGCACCACCGATTGACGTTCAAGACTTGAATCGCAACGGTCCTGGCAACGATCCTGCAAGACAGAAGCCGCGACCAGCATGCCTGGGGAGCACGGGGTGGCGCGTGTACTGCTACGTCTGATGGTGCTGTGGAGCCTGCTGCCGTGGCTGGCAGCCTCGGCCGTTGCCGCGCCGATACTCGACCTGACCGCGGGCCAGACTCGCGCTCCGCTCGCCGCCGTCACGACCTACGCGGTCGATGCGCGCGGCGATGCCGACAGCGCCGCCATGTTCGCCGCCGCCGATGCCGGACACTTCGCGCCGGTTCCGGCCGACAACGCCACGTTCGGTTTCGTCGACGGCGCCTATTGGTTCCATGCGCGCGTCGCCAACGCGAACCACGCCGACACGCGCTGGCTGCTCGTGCTCGAGTACGCGCTGCTCGACGACGTCGATCTCTACGTGCGCCACGCCGACGGCGCGATCGATCACTTCCAGTCCGGCGACCGCCATCCGTTCGCGCAGCGCTCGGTCAGCTACCGCCATCCGAACTTCTGGCTGCAGATCGCGCCGGGACGTCCGCTCGACCTGCTGCTGCGCGTGCAGACCAAGAGTTCGATGCAGGTGCCGCTGACCCTGTACACGCCGACCGCGTTCATCGAGCTCGCGCGCGACGCGCAGCTGGGCATGGGCGTCTACTACGGCATCCTGCTGGCGCTACTTTTCTACAATTTGATTCTGTTCGTCACGCTGCGCGACCGATCGCATTTCCTCTACAGCCTGCACGTGCTCGGCTTCGGACTCGTGCTGTTCTGCCTCAACGGCTTCGCGTTCGAATATTTCTGGCCGAATTCGACCTGGCTCGCGAATGCAGCCGTGCCGCTGTCGATGGCGTTCGCAATGCTGGCGATGCAATTGTTCGCACGCGATTTCCTCGAGCTGCCGCGCCGCGCTCCGCTGGCCAACCGGCTGCTGCTGAGTCTGGCCGGCTTTCATGCGCTGATGCTCGCCGCGAGCCCGGTCCTCGACTACCGCACGGCCGTGCTGATCGGCACGGCCATGGTTTTCCCGGGTGTCAGCGCGGTCATCGGCGTAGCGATCGTGGTCGCGCGACGCGGCTTCCGTCCCGCGCTGTTGTTCCTGCTCGCCTGGGCCATGCTGCTCGCGGGCACACTGGTCTACGCGATGGTCTCCTTCGGCATCGTGCCCAAGACCTTCGCGACCGAGTACGGCATGCAGATCGGTTCAGCCGCGGAAATGATTTTCCTGTCGTTCGCCCTCGCCTATCGCTGGGCCGCCTTGCGCGCCGAAAACGAGCGCATCGCGCGCGAAGCGAACGAGCAGCTCGAACATCGCGTCGCGGAGCGTACCGAAGCGCTGTCGAACGCGTTACAGCAGCTCGGCGAAGCGCATGCGCGCCTGCGCGAACACAGTCTGCGCGACGGCCTGACCGGCGTGTTCAACCGGCGCCACTTCGATCAGTCGTTCGCGCCGCTGCTCGCTGACAGCCTCGCCGACGCGAAGCCGTTCTCGGTGCTCATCACCGACATCGACCACTTCAAGCGCGTCAACGACGACTACGGCCACCTGACCGGCGACGACTGCCTGCGCTGCATCGCGACTACCTTGCGCCACTGCGCCGGCGACAACGCGACCGTCGCGCGCTTCGGCGGCGAGGAATTCGTGGTGCTGATGCCGGGTGCCGACGAACTCAGCGCGCGGCGCACGGCGGAAACCATCCGCCAGCGTGTGGCGGCACAGGTCTTCGCGCTCGACGGCGGTCGCGACCTGCGGCTGACCGTCAGCATCGGCGCCGCGACGGCGCGCGGAGATACGGTCATTGCCGCCGACGCACTGCTGCGCCGCGCCGACGACGCGCTCTACGAAGCCAAGCGCAGCGGGCGCAACCGCGTCGTGCAGGGGTCGGTCGCCGCCTGAGGGGCCTTCGCTGCGCGGAGTCGGACATTCGCCGCCGCACGGAACCCTCGCGGGTTTCACCCGATCGTGCCGTGTCGAAAAACCGTGACACGCATCACACTTTATTGCGCCGCAACAACCCGCCTGTCTGGACTAATCGCCTCTACGATCCCGGCTTTGTGTCGTTTTGGGGGGAGTAGTCGCCATGCGTAGCCCACTGGTCTTCGGACTGTCACTCGCGCTGACCGCGCTATCCGCGTCGGCGGCAAGTCCGACACCGCAGGTCGTCACCGTGCAGACGCGCGATCAGGCGCTGATCCAGCGCATGGCCGATCGGCTCGGCCATCTGCGCGTCGATCCGAGGAAAGGCACGGTCACGACCGAGATCGAACCCGATGACCTGGTCTGGCTGCGTACGCAGACCGCCGACGTCGTCGTCGAGAAAGAAGCGACCGAGCTGTTGCAGTTGCAGACGTCGGGCCGCTCGCTCGAGAGCATCCCCGGCTACGCCTGCTATCGCACGGTCGAAGAAACGCTGGCGTCGGCCGACGCGCTGATCGCCGCGCGTCCGGACCTCGCGAGCAAGATCGACATCGGCGACACCTGGGAAAAAGTCACCGCGGGCGGCAATCCGGGCTACGACCTCGTCGTGCTCAAGCTGACCAACTCGGCGATCCCGGGTCCGAAGCCGAAGATGTTCGCGATGACCGCGATCCATGCGCGTGAATACACGACGGCCGAGCTCAACACGCGTTTCGCCGAATGGCTCGTCAACGGCTACGGCACGAATCCCGAGGCGACCTGGCTGCTGGATCACAACGAATTCCACCTGTTGCTGCAGTCCAATCCGGACGGCCGCAAGAAAGCCGAAACCGGCCTGTCCTGGCGCAAGAACACGAATACCGCGTACTGCGGCACGACCAGCGATTCGCGCGGCGCGGACTTGAACCGCAACTATCCGTTCCATTGGGGCGGCCCCGGCGCCAGCAGCTCAGCCTGCAGTGAAACCTATCGCGGCGCGAGCGCCGGCTCCGAGCCCGAAACACAGTCCGTCGTGAACTACGTCAACAGCATCTTCCCGGACCTGCGCCCGGACGACACGACGACGGCGGCACCGGACACGACCCAGGGCATATTCCTGGACATCCACAGCTTTTCGCAGCTCGTGCTCTGGCCCTGGGGCGATACCACGACTCTGGCGCCGAACGCGGCCGGTCTCGAAATGCTCGGCCGCCGCATCGGCTGGTTCAACAACTACGACCCGCAGCAGTCGGTCGGTCTCTACGCGACCAGCGGAACGACCGACGACACCGCCTACGGCCAGCTCGGCGTCCCGGCCTATACCATCGAGCTCGGTGTCGCGTTCTTCGAGAACTGCAGCACCTTCGAGGCCAGCACGTATCCGCACCGTACCCGGCGGCAGCAGGTCG
>CAMLSI010000063.1 GCA_946482585.1 uncultured Lysobacteraceae bacterium | reverse complement strand
CGCGGCGCGCGGCTGCGGATGGCGCTGGCCGAACTCGGCCCGATCTTCGTCAAGTTCGGCCAGATCCTGTCGACGCGGCGCGACTTGCTGCCGTCGGACATCGCCGACGAGCTGACCTTGCTGCAGGATCAGGTACCGCCTTTTCCCGGCGCAGACGCGCGCGCCGCGATCGAGGCAGCACTCGGCGCGCCCATCACCGAACTCTATGCAGCCTTCGACGAAACGCCGCTCGCGTCGGCCTCGATCGCGCAGGTGCACGCTGCCCGGCTCAAGGATGGCCGCGACGTCGTGGTCAAGGTCTTGCGTCCCGGCATCGCCCGGCGCATCGCAGCGGACACAGCGCTGCTGCGCGACTTCGCGAGCCTCGCCGACCGCTTCCACCCCAACGCGGACAAGATCCGCCCGCGTGACGTCGTCGCCGAGATCGAAACCACGCTGGTCAACGAGCTCGACCTGCAGCGTGAAGGCGCGAACGCCTGCCTGCTGCGGCGCAATTTCCGCGATTCGCCCGATCTCTACGTGCCCGAGGTGTACTGGTCGCATTCGCGCGAATCGGTGCTGACGCTCGAGCGCGTCCGCGGCATTCCGGCCGACGACATCGCCGCGCTCGATGCCGCCGGCATCGACCGCGTCCGCGTCGCGCAGAAAGGCGTGCAGCTGTTCTATACGCAGGTGTTCCGCGACAACTTTTTCCACGCCGACGCGCACGCGGGCAACATCTGGATCGACCCGGCGCGCCCTGCGGAACCGCGTTTCATCGCGATCGACTTCGGCATCATGGGCACGTTGCCCGAAGCCGATCAGTACTGGCTCGCGGAAAATTTCATCGCGCTGTTCAACCAGGACTACCGCCGCATCGCGCAGCTGCACGTGCAGGCCGGCTGGATGCCGGCGACGACGCGGCTGGACGAACTCGAGGCCGCGGTGCGCGCCGTCTGCGAACCGTATTTCACGCGACCCCTGAGCGAGATCTCGCTGGCCGAAGTGCTCGTGAAACTGTTCCAGACCGCGCGGCGCTACGAACTCACGATCCAGCCGCAACTGATCCTGCTGCAGAAGACCCTGCTCAACATCGAAGGCATCGGCCGCCAGCTCGACCCGAAGATCGACATCTGGGCCGTGGCCAAGCCGGTACTCGAACGGCTCTGGCGCGATCGCCACGGGCCTGCCGCGATCTGGAAAGCGCTGCGCCGCCGCGTGCCGGAATGGCTGGCCGCCGCGCCGGACATGCCGCAGCTGCTGCACGACTACCTGCACAAGGCGAGCAGCGGCGGCATCGAGATGCGCGTGCATTCCGAAGACCTGCGCAACCTGCACGCCGACGCGCGCGCGAGCCGCGCGCAGATCGTGCCGCTCGCACTCGGCGCTACGCTGATCCTGTCGGCCGTGCTGCTCTATGCGCTCGACGACAACGCCGCCCAGCTGCTCGGCGTCCCCTGGACCGCGTGGTTCGCGGCGATCGCGGGCGCCATGTGCTTCTGGACCGCCAATCGGCGAACCTGAGCGCGGAGTCGTCCTCGCCGGCGTCTGACCCATTCCGGCAGTACCGACATCACAGAACGGCCGGACCGGCCCAGCCAGCGAGCAGGACCATGGACTTCGACAGACTCGACCAGACACTGCGCGCGAGCGCCGCCGACTCCCGGCTCGACGACTCCGAGAAAGTCGAGCTGCGCGAGATCGGTGCGCAGCTGTCGCTCGAACAGGTGCGCCGCCTGCGCAACGCCGCATTCGCGATCGCGCGCGAGCGGATCCAGGCCCATCCTCAGCAGTCGATGGCGCTGCTGCGCTGGCTGGAGCAGGTCGTCAGGACGCTCGATCTTTCCGCCGCTGTCGCGGCCGCGGCGCACAGCGCCTACTTCACGCCGGGCGACGCCTGCCTGCGCAAGCTGCGCGAACTCTGCGGCGCGGCTCGGCGCGCGCTCGATATCTGCGTGTTCACGCTGGCCGACGATCGCCTCACGGAAAACGTGCTGCAGGCGCATCGGCGCGGCGTGCGGGTGCGCATCATCAGCGACGACGACAAACGCCACGATGCCGGCAGCGACATCGCGCAGCTGGCAGCGGCCGGCATCGAGATCCGCCTCGATCGCGGGCCGGCGCACATGCACCACAAGTTCGCGCTGTTCGACGGCAGGCTGCTCGCCAACGGCAGCTTCAACTGGACCCGCAGCGCGAGCCTGAGCAACGACGAGAACCTCGTCGTCAGCAACGACGCCTATCTCGTGCGCTGCTTCGGCGGCCAGTTCGAAGTGCTGTGGGAACGCTATCCGCGGCTGAGCTGAAACTCACTTCGGCGGCTCCTGCACGCCGTCGATGGATACACCGATGGAAGTGGCGCACCGGCCGAAGCCGGACGCGCGGAGCGCCACGGGAAACGGGAATCCCTAGTCCTTGCTCCCCACTCCTAGACCCGGGCGCTCCACGCGCACGCTTTCCAGCCAGCGCAGCCGCGCATCGTCCGCGGGCAGGCGCGCGCGCAGAGCGTCCGTCGATTCGCGCAGCAGCGCCGTCGCGCCCGCGTCGCCGGCGCGCGCACGACAGGCCGCCGCCGCAGCGCGGCTGAATTGCGCGAGCAGCGCGGCAGTGCCGAGGTCGTCGGCAACATCGCGCGCGGCCGCATCGATCGCGCCGCAGTCATACGCCGTCACGACCGGCAGTTCGGCCACGGTGCGTTCGATCGCGAGCGACGCCGTGCGCCAGGTGCCTGACGGCATGGCCGCGAAGCCGAGTGCGGCGCGGTCGAAATCGGCGCGGCCCGCATCGTCCTGTCCGAGCCGATAGCGCGCATGACCGCGCAGCGCGATCGCCCAGGCCACCGACAACGGCGGCTTGGGCTGGCCTTTGTCGCGCAGCGCCACGGCTTCGTCGAACAGCGGCAGCGCGGCGGCGGCGTCGCCGCGGCGCAGGTGCACGGTACCGAGCGTCACGAGCGGCTGATAGATGCTGCCGGGATTTTCCGTTGCCTGCGCACGGCGCAGCGCGAGCGCTTTGGTCGCCCATTGCAGCGCTTCGGCGTATTCGCCGACTTCGGTGAGCTGGTCGGCGAGATTGCCCATGCGCAACGCCGTATGCGTCGACGTGTCGCCATAGGCGATGCGCTCCTGCTCCAGGGCTTCGCGGCTGTAGCGCAGGTGCTGCCAGGGATCGTCGTGACGCCAGCCCGCGCCGAGCGCATCGAGCGCGCCGGCCAGCTCGGTCGCGCGCGTCGCGCCGCCGCGGCGCAGCGTCTCGACGATGGGCTGCACCGCCTCGCGGCCGCGCGCGAACTGGTCGGTGTTGAACAGCGCGCGCGCCCAGCGAATGCCGGTTTCCTGGGTGAGCGGATCGTCGTCCCCGAGCAGGCGGCGGCGCCTGGCGTACGCGTCGCCGAAGGCCTGCTCGGCCTCGACCACGCGGCCGAGGCTCATCAGCGCATTCGCGCGGCGGCTCTGCAGCTCGATCCGCGTCGTGTCCGCCTCGGCGCCGCGGCCGAGATCGAACGCGGACGCTTCGTCGAGCGACGCCAGTGCGTCGGCGTGCTTGCCGAGATCCTGCTGCGAGGCCGCACGCAGCGCGAGCGCCCGCGCCAGCAGCAGCGGATCATTCAATCCGCGGCGCAAGGTCACGGCCTCGTCGGTCAGCGGCAGGGTGTCGACTGCGTTGCTGACGCCGCGGTACGCGCGCGTCATCGCGAGCAGCAGTTCGCTGCGCGGCGCGGGGTCCTGCACTTCGCGCCGGATGCGCGCGCGCGCCTGGTCGAGCAGCTCCACCGCGGTGATCGCCTTGCCACCGGTCTTGCCGGTATCGGCGCTCGTGAACACGCCGACCATGAAATCGAGCACCTGGCGCGATTTCTGCGCTTCGCGCTGCACGCGCTGCGCCTGATACAGGGTGAGCACGAGGCCAGCGGCCAGCGCCGCGACCAGCAAGCCGACCAGACTCGCCGCCATGGCATGCCGGCGCAGGAAACGCGCGGCGCGATAGCGCCAGCCGCCGCGGCGCGCGAGCACGGGCCGGCGCTGCAGATGCCGCTGCACGTCGGCGGCGAATTCCGAGGCGTTCGCATAGCGCAGTGCGGGCTCCTTGCGCAGCGCCTTGAGCACGATCGCGTCGAGGTCGCCGCGCAGCTCGCGGCGCAGGCGCTCGGGCGTCAGATGGCGCCGCGCGGCGACTTCGCCGGCCTGCGTCGGATCGCGCGTGATCGCGAGGCTCGGCCGGGTCGGTTCCTGGTCGAGGATCGCCCGCTCGTACGCGGCCGGCGTGGAATTTTCCACCTGGTAGGGCCGCTGTCCGCTGAGCAGTTCGTACAGCAGCAGGCCGAGTGCATAAATATCGACCGCGGTCGTGACGACTTCGCCGCGCACCTGCTCGGGGGCGGCGTATTCGGGCGTGAAGATGCGCGTCGCGCTGACCGCGCCGGCATCCTCGGCGATCAGCTTCGCGATACCGAAATCGAGCAGCTTCACCACGCCGTCGCGACTCACGAGAATGTTCGACGGCTTGAGGTCGCGGTGCACGACGAGGTGCTGATGCGCGTGCTGCACCGCGTCGCAGACGGTCAGGAACAGCCCGAGGCGCCGGCGCAGGTCGAGCCGGTGCGTATCGCACCAGGCGCGCAGATCAACGCCGTCGACGTATTCGAGCGCGAGCCAGGGCCAGCCTTCGGCGCTGACGCCGCCGTCGACCAGATGAGCGATGTGCGGATGCTGCAAGGTCGCGAGGATCTGACGTTCGGCACGGAAGCGCGCCTGCGTTTCTGCCGTGTCCCAGCCGCCGCGGATCAGCTTGATCGCGACCTGTTGCGTGAACTCCCCGGTTGCGCGCTCGGCGAGCCAGACCGCGCCCATGCCGCCGCGGCCGATTTCGCGCACGAGTCGGAACGGTCCGAGCGCGAGACCCGCGCGCGCGACGCCGGCGGCTTCGTCGAGCTGTTCGGCCAGGCCGGCGACGACATCGGGCGCCTGCGCGAGCATTCCGGTGGGCGCGGTCGCCGCCGCGGCGGCGCGCAGCAGCTCGAGCACTTCGGCACGCAGCGCCGCGTCATCGGGACAGTCCTGCAGCAGCGCACGTTCCCAGTGCGACGGCCCGAGTTCGATCGCGCGGTCGAACAGCTCGCGGATACGACGCCAGCGTTGCGCGTCCATGAAGTCCCCCCGGGAAGGTCCGAATACGTGTCGGCAGCGCGGCGCCCCTGCCTGCTGCCGCCCAACTCCGCCTGATGCTCGCACCGCACGCGGTTGGCTGCCCCGCCGGAGGGTTGCAACCGGACTCGCGCACGCACGGTAGCGCACGGCGCGCGTGCGCGGCAGGGGACTTTTCCTCAGCCCGCGGCCGGCCAGTGTTCGACCAGTGCGGCGGCCGCGCGCGCGCGCGGATCGTGCGCGCCGCGCGACAGTCCCGCGACGAGCGCGTCGCGTGCCCGCCGTGCGGGTTCCGCGGACACGGCACGGCCGTCGGCACAGAGCGCCGCGAGGAACGTCGCGAAGCGCGCGTCGGGACCGTCGGCCTTCTTCGACCGGGCGAAGGCCGCCGCGATCGCCGCGGCCTCGGTGCAGCTCTCCGCGGTCGGCGCGCGCGCACGCCATTGCGCCGCAAGGTCGGCGCTGCGGATGCGCAGCATCAGGTCGGTGTCGGGGCCGTACGCCGGCGCCAGCGCTTCGCGTGCACGCGCCGTATCGCGCCGCGCCGCGGCGGCGTCTCCGACGATCAGCGCCAGCGTCGCACGCCAGAGCAGGCAGCGGCCGAGCTCCATCGCGATCTCGCTGCGCGCAGCGACCTCGATGGACTCGTCGAGCGGCGCGCGCGCCTGCGCGTCGTGTCCGGCGATCAGCAGCAGGCCGCCGTAGTTGCACAGGCTGCTGGCCAGTTCGTGCGTCGCATCGGGTCCGCGGCGCCGGTCCAGCGCGACGGTGCGCTCGAGCAGCGGCAGTGCCTCGTCGACGCGCTCGGCCGCCGTGAGCTGCACCGCGAGGCTGTTGAGCTGCGGCGTGATCGCGGGACTGTCGGCGCCGTAGAGTTGCTCCATGACCGCGAGCGCTTCTCGCTGCAGCGCGATCGCTTCGTCGACGCGCCGCTGATGCGCGACCACCGTCGCGAGCGTGCCCAGGGTGTCGGCGAGCAGCACACGTTCCGCGGTCGCGTCGCCGCGCAGGATCGCCAGCAGGGGCCGCAACACGGCCTCGCCCTCGGCCGGGCGATTGAGCTTGTCGAGCGCGAACGCGAGATGGCCCGCGAGCTCGACGCGCAGGAAGCGGTGCTCGGCCGAATCGTCGAGTAGCGCGAGACCGCGGCGCATGGCCGCGGCCATGTCCTCGTAGCGGTTGTCCAGCTGCAACCCGTAGACGCGCAGCGCCAGCGAATACGCGATGAGCGCGGCTTGGGCCCTGTCGCGCGGATCGAGCAGACCTTCGGCGCGATCGAGCAATTCCGGACAGCGCTCCGAATCGTTGCCGAGGTCGAAATGGCGGCATTGCTGGATCAGCGCCGCGGCTTCCAGCGCCCGATCGTTGCGCGCGCGCGCGACGGCGAGTGCTTCGTCGATCAGCGGCGCGGCCGGATCGCGCTGGCCGAGGCCGAGATAGGCCGACGCCATCGTCAGCAGCAGCCGCGCGCGCGCTGCGTCCTGATTCGGCAGCGCACCGCGGATGTTCTGCACGCCGGCATCGAGCAGGTCGCGCACGCTCAGCGCGTCGCCCTTCTGCCGCGCCGGATCGGCGTGGTCGAACAGCGTCGTCATGAATGCGAGCGCTTCGCGCGCGGTATCGCGTTCGTCGCGCGCGACGCGCGTCTGCCACAGGGCCACGCCGAGTCCGATGCCGAGCGCGAGCACGGCGACGCCGGCGAGCGCGACCGCGGTCGCATGGCGCTGCAGGAAGCGCGTCGCGTGGTAGCGCCAGTTGCCGCGCCGCGCGAGCACCGGCTGGCGCGCCAGGTAGCGCTGCACGTCGGCGACGAATTCGCCGACGCTCGCATAGCGCTGCGACGGCTGCTTGCGCAGCGCCTTGAGCACGATCGCATCGAGGTCGCCGCGCAGTTCGCGGCGCAGCCGTTCGGGCGTCAGGTGCCGTTTCGCCGCAATCGCCGCGGCCTGCGGATCGTCGCGCACTAGGCGCAGGCTCGGCCGCGTCGGCTCCTGGTCGAGCACGGCGCGCTCGTAGGCGGCCGGTGTCGAATTGCCGACGGCATACGGTCGCTGTCCGCTGAGCAGCTCGTAGAGCAGCAGGCCGAGCGCGTGGATGTCGACGGCCGTCGTCACGAGTTCGCCGCGCACCTGCTCGGGCGCGGCGTATTCGGGCGTGAAGATCCGCGTCGCGCTGACCGCCGCGGACTGCGGATCGAGGAGTTTCGCGATGCCGAAATCGAGCAGCTTCACCACGCCGTCATCGCTGACGAGGATGTTCGACGGCTTGAGGTCGCGGTGCACGACGAGGCGCTGGTGCGCATGCTCGACCGCGTCGCAGACCGTGAGGAACAGGGCGAGCCGCCGGCGCAGATCGAGCTCGTGCGTGTCGCACCATTGACGCAGGTCGGTCCCCGCGACGTATTCGAGCGCGAGCCACGGACGTCCGTCGGCCGTGACGCCGCCGTCGACGAGATGAGCGATGTTCGGATGCTGCAGGCTCGCGAGGATCTGGCGTTCGGCCAGGAAACGCGCCTGCGTATCGGCTGCGTCCCAGCCGCCGCGGATCAGCTTGATCGCCACCTGTTGCAGGAATTGCCCGTCGGCACGTTCGGCGAGCCAGACCGCCCCCATGCCGCCGCGGCCGACTTCGCGCACCAGGCGGAATGCGCCGAGCCGGTCGCCGCTGCGCACCGCGGATACGCCCGCCACGCTGCGGCCGGTCAGTTCCTGGGCGAGCCCGGCAACGAGATCGGGCACCTGCTCGTGCATGCCGGTCGCGCGCGTCGCCGCCGCATCGGCATGCAACAGTGCCAGCACTTCGGCACGCAGTGCGGCATCCTCGGGCGCATGCCGCAACAAGTGGGCTTCCCACTGGTCCGGCGCGAGATCGACGACGGCCTCGAACAGGTCGCGCGCCAGGCGCCAGCGTTGTGCATCCATCGGTGTCGACTCGTCGAGGTGGGTTGCCGGCGTAGGTTGCTGATGAGCGCCGCGAACCGCAATCGATGGATTCCGGTCAGCGGGAACGATTGAACACGACCGCGCCGGCCGCCTGCGCGGTCGTCTCGTCGCAACGCTGGCCGAGCGCGTCCTTGAGGCGCGGGCAGCGCGCCGCGATCGCGTCGAGCGTGACGTTGTCGGGCACGCGCACGTGATTGACGCAGACCGCGCCCGTCGGCGCCCATCCGGCTTCGAAGCGGAAATCCTCCCCGCTCGCGGGTTTCTGCACGCCGTGCCGGTCGTAGATATCGATGGCCATGCCTTCGCGCGTCGTCGCGGTGCCGTCGCCACAGTAGTCGGCGCGGACCATGCGCACGCAGGCTTCGTACAGATCGGCCATTCCGGCGCCGTCGGGCGCGCGGTCCCAGGGGCGGTAGCCCCAGCGTACGCACTTGCCGTGAGCGCCGCCGGTGCAGGTCAGCGCGAAATGCGCGCCGTCGGGCCGATAGCGGCCGTCGACCCAGCGTCCCGGCACCGGAAAGCCTTCGTGGTTGCCTTCGCGGTCGGCTTCGCAGGCTTCCACCCAGGCACCGTCGTCACGGCGCTGGCTGAAGCGATACAACAGCACGCGGCTGTCACCCGGGTCGGGGCGCACCGCGTCGATACGGAGCTGAGCGCCGCCGCCGAGATCGAGTTCGGCGCCGAGGAGATCGGCACTGCGCAGCACGCGGCCGTCACTGCGGTAAAGCACGAATTCAGTGCCGTCGACCGCGAGACGCGAGGCCGGCTCGGCCGCCGCCGCTGAGGCAGCCGCGGCCGCCGTCAACAGCGCGAAGGCGAGCCGGCCGAACATCAGCGCGCTTCCGGCAGGCGGACCCGCACGTCCGCCAGCGGCACCGCGGACAGGTCGGTGCGGGCACCTTGCAGGCTGCGGCCGTTGAGCGTGGTGCCGTTGAGGGTCAGACCGTTCAAGCGCCAGTCGTTGAATTGGACGCCGTTGAGGCTGAGGCCATTGAGCGTCGTGCCGTTGAGCGTGGTGCCGTTGAGCGTCGTGCCGTTGAGGCTGAG
Source organism: uncultured Lysobacteraceae bacterium (assembly GCA_946482585.1). The sequence continues at coordinate 6,190 of CAMLSI010000063.1, read as the reverse complement.
GCCATTGAGCGTCGCGCCATTGAGGCTCAGACCGTTGAGGCTGAGGCCGTTGGTCTTCGGGGCGACATCGGCGGCCGTGGCGACCGAGGCGCCGGCGAGCAGGGCGAAAGCGATGAGGTAGCGGTTCACGGCAGGTCTCCGGAAGTGAGTGAAAGGGGTGTTCGCTCTCACATACGCAGGCGGCGACTCCCGGGGATCATGCGCGCATCGGGAATTTCCACCAGCGGACGCACCCGACGGCTCGCGCCGAGGCCGGCGTGGTAAAACTCCGCAGCGGCCGCGACGGCCGGGGCTCGCGGCGACCGTGTGCGGCATGCGGCAACCGCCCCTGTGCAGACACCGCCCGATATCGGGGAGAAAGCGATGAACGAGCACGAGATCACGGCGCACATTGCCGCGGCGAACCAGGATTCGGGCGAGCGCGACAAAGCACTGAAGCTGGTCTATGACGACCTGCTGCGCATCGCGCGCGCGGAGCTCGCGCGTCACCGGCGCGGCGATACCTTGAACACGCGCGCGCTCGTGAACGAGGCCTACCTCAAGCTGTTCGACCGCAACGAGAGCCACTACGAGAACCGCAAACATTTCTTCGCGACCGCCGCGCGCGCGATGCGCCAGGTCGTCATCGACTACGCGCGCGCGCGCCTTGCCGAGCGCCGCGGCGCCGGCGCCGAGCACGTCGAACTCGAAGCGCTCGAAGGCATGCCGCTGCCGGTCGACGAACAGGCCGAACAACTCGTCGGCATGGACCGCGCGCTGGAAAAACTCGCCGCGCTCGACGCCCGCCTCGTGACCGTCGTCGAGCTGCGTTTCTTCGCCGGACTCGAGGTCAAGGACATCGCCGAACTGCTCGGCGTCTCCGAACCCACGATCAAGCGCGACACGCGCGCGGCGAAGGCGTTCCTGCAGAAAGAGCTCGCGCTCGGGAACTGAAACGCGCGCGTAGTCCGCAGGTTGGGTCGAGCCGCAGGCGAAGCCCTGCCTGCGGCTATGCGCGCCGCTTCTTCACGATGATGAATCGCACCGGCGACCCGTGAAGCAGTCGACGCTTCGCCGCGGCGGCGTATCGCAATTCCCGAATTCAGTCCTCGCATCGCGCGATTCGGCTGTTCGCTTTCTGGATACCTCACGTTCGTATACACGTTGCGTTTTCCCGCCAAGGACGGGGACGGCAACGCGAGACGGGCACGACGGTTGTTCGGTATTCGCCGCACGGCACGTTCTGCAGGCTCGTCATTCACCGACATGGAGCATTCAATGAAAGCAACACGCAAGGCATTGCTCGGCGCAGGACTCGCCCTGGCCGCACTCGGCATCGGCGGCAATGCGCTGGCCGATTCGGTCTGGAGTTCGGCGATCACGAAATGGGACGGCGACTGTTCCGGTTCCCAGCGCGACTGGTGGGACGACATGTGCATGGCCTGGCGGCACGAGATGGCTGATCGCGGCTTCGTGCCGGTCTGGCAGAACTTCTCGCTGGTCCGCGTCAGCAAGTACGTCGATCCGTCGATCTCCGCCTGGGGCATCGACAACAGCCGCCTCGATGCGCAGGACGCGGGCCTGATCTGCACGCACGGCAGCGTCGACAGCGTCGGCTGGCAAGGCAGCATGCACACCAAGGATCAGGGCGAGTGCAAGCTCAACGTCAACCAGATGAAGATCGGCAAGGCTTCGGGCGGACGGCTGCGCTTTTTCCACATGTCGTCCTGCCAGAGCATGCAGTGGGACAAGCGTCTGTCGTGGTTCGGTCCGGCCAAGGGCGGCGTGCACGTGATCGCCGGTTTCCACGGCCTCATGTACATCGGCTCGCAGTACGTCGACGAATATGAGGACCTCGCCGCCGACGGCACGTCGTCGAAGGGCGTCGGCAAGGCCTGGGTCGACAACATGCATCACGTCGACCACTGGTACAACAGCTACAAGACCATCTGCCCGGTCTCGATGGGCTTCGGCAACACGGCCGCGCGCTCGGCCGACGTGCTCAACGAACGCTACGCGAGCAAGTGGGCCGACACGAGTCCGAACTGGACGACGACGCGCTACATCAGCGGCTGCGATCCCTCCTCGGGCGGCGGCGCCCTGCCCAACTGAACGGACTCACGAACATGAAAAAATCCACTTTCCGCACCCGCGCCGGTTTCCTCGGCCTGTTCGGCCTGCTGCTGCTCGCGCCGCTCGCGGCAAGCAGCGCCGCCGACACCAGTGACCTCGGTTCGCCGGCCGAATCGGCCCAGCTGTATTCGGAAGACTACGCGCGCCTCGTCGACACGGCGCTGCCGCGCTACAACACGGAAGTGCTCGGACGTCGTCTCGCGACGGTTCGCGCGAAGTATCCGAACGGCTACGACCCGCTGCGCCTGCGCAAGATCTCCGACATCGAAGACGTGCTCGGCCTGCCGCATTCGACGGCGGGCGGTTCGGACTTCGTATCGACCAAGTCGGCCACCTACGGCATCAGCCAGGCCTCGGGCCGCGTGCACTACGCACGCAATCTCGAAGGCCAGCCGCCGATGGATTTCGTCGAGGCGCAGCGCTCGCAGCGCGAGCTCGAGGCGCGCCATCTCGACCTGCTCGCGCAGGTCGGCATCGACCGCGAGCAGGTACTGTTCGCGAATACCGGCGTGATGTCGCTGCGTACGCAGTCGATCGAGATGAGCGACGACAAGGCCCTGCTCGCGGCCGACTCGGTGTTCACCTATGCGCTGCGCAACATCGACGGCCTGCAGATCGAAGGCAGCGAGGCGAAGATCGCGTCGCGCGGCGCCAGCGATGTCGTGGGCATGAGCCTGCGCTGGCCCGGCGTGCTGCTCCATCCGCAGCTCACGAGCTTCAAGCTCAAGAGCGCGGACGAGCTCAAGCGCGAGGCGCTGGCCGAGATCGAACGCGTCGCGAACGGCGCGGTCGTCAACGTGCAGATGGCCGTGGTGCTGCGTCCGGTCAAGCTCGACGGTCGCCGCGTCTACGTGCCGTCGCTGAAGGTCGGCGTACTGCCGCGCGAGGAAGCCGGCGCGATGTTCTACGTCGACCTGCCGCAACAGCAGCTGGCCTATGACGAAGGCGAAGTCGCCGACCGGTGAGTGCTCTCAAGCCCTCCCCTTGAAGGGGAGGGCTTTCGTTGCGTCACGCGTCGAGCGTCGCGTCCATCGTGATCTCGGCATTGAGCACGCGCGAAACCGGGCAGCCGGCCTTGGCCTTGGCGGCGAGTTCGGCGAACGTGGTCGCGTCGGCGCCGGGCACTTTCGCATTGACCACGAGGTGCACCGCGTTGATCGTGAAGCCGGCGTCGGTCTTGATCAGGCTCACTTCCGCGCGCGTGCGGATGTAGTCGGCCGTGAGGCTGCTCTGCCCGAGGATGTTCGACAGCGCCATGGAGAAGCAGCCCGCGTGCGCGGCGCCGATCAACTCTTCCGGGTTCGTGCCGGGGCCGTCTTCGAAGCGCGACTTGAACCCGTAGGGCGCATCGCGCAACACGCCGGTCTCGGTCGAGATCGTGCCGCCGCCTTCCTTGATGCTGCCTTTCCACTCCGCCGATCCGGTCTTTTTCATGGACGTCTCCTCGTCTGTGGGCCTGAGATTACGGCGCAACCGCGGTTAGCGCCGCGTGAGCACCGGCGGTGCGGGCGGCAACGCCCGGCCGCACTCGCATCGCGTCAGCGATGCAATTCCTTCGATACTTCCTGCAACGCATCGGTATTGCTGATGCGCGAGATCTGCTGCAGCAGATAGTCGGCGACGCCTTCCTCGATCTGCTCGAGTTCGCCGGCCGAGACGCCGAGCGCGTCGGCAAAACCCTGCACCTTCGCGCGTTCGGCCGCCGAGTAGCTGCCGTCCGCATGTGCGAGCAGCAGGCACGAATGCAGCAGCGCGATCTTCTGCGCGGACAGCTTGAAGTCGTCGACGATCGCAGCGAGGTCGAACGGCATCGCAACGAGATCGTCGAACGAGGCCAGCGCAGCGGCATCGCGCTGACAGGATTCGTAGAAGCCGCGCAACATCACGCGTTCGGCGTCGTGCACGCCGTCGGTCTGCGCGATGTCGTGCATCGCGCGCACGATCGCCTGCAGGTGATGAAGTTCGAGCGTGGTCGTCGGTGTAGCGGTCATGATCGGCTCCGATGAAAGTGCATTGCCCCCTCTCCGCCGGGCTGGCCCGGCGAAGGAGGATTCGTGTCAGATGCGCAACTCGCGCTTGAGCTCGCGCAGGCGCGTGTTGAAAGCGTCCTGTGTCATGTCGCGGTAGCGCTGCGGCAGCATGCTGCGGCGCGAGGCTTCGAATACGGCGAGCATTTCCATGTACTCGAGCATGCCGGCGTCGCGCGCGGGCACGTAGTCGGCGATCGCGCGCTCGAAGCGGGCCTGATCGATCGTGCTGCCTTCGCCCGCCATGTTCAGCGCGAGCAGGCAGACGGCCTCGAGATCGGCGTTGGAATAGCCGACGAGTTTCGCCGTCGTGGTCTCGCGCGCGGCGGCCCAGTCGATCGCGTCGCCGAGCTTGTAGCGTGCGAAGATCGCGCGCAGCACGGCTTCGACGTCGTCCGGCGTGTCGGGATAGAAGAACGGAATCTTGCGATCGATGCGGCCGGCGCGCTTGATGTCGATGTCGAGCTTGTCGGGCCGATTCGTCATCAGGATGAAAAGGACCTGGCCGCGATTGTCCGGCTCGCTCATGAATTCCTTGAGCCGCGCGATCACGCGCGAGGACGTGCCGCCGTCGGTGTCTTCGGACTGGCCGCCGAAGCTGCGGTCGCCTTCGTCGATGATGAGGATGATCGGGCCCAGCGCCTTGACCATGCCCAGCACTTTCTCGAGATTCGCTTCGGTCGAACCGACCCATTTCGAACGGAAGTTCTTCAGCGTGACGGCGCTCAGGCCCGAGGCCTTGACGAAGGCCTTCGCGATGAAGGTCTTGCCGGTGCCCATCGGTCCGACGAACAGCAGGCCCATCGGCACGCGGTGCTTGTCGCCGCTCTTGATCGCCGCAGCGATCTGCATCAGTTCCTGCTTGATACCTTCGTTGCCGCCGACGGCCTCGAGGCCGTGCCGCGCGTCGATGAACTCGATGAGCCCCGAGCATTCCTTCTCGATGATCTCGCGCTTGCGCCGGTGCACGAGCTCGATGACTTCCGCAAACGGATCGCCCGCATCGGTTTCGGGCAGCGGATGGGCGGGGTTGATCAGGTGGCGGATCTCTTCGGTATCCATGCCGCGCGTGATCGCCGCGAGCTTGGAAGCACGCTGCTGCGCGTCGGCGCTGGTGCCGAGCAGGGATCGGATCAGTTCCAGGCGTTCGCGCTCGCCGAGCGCGTTGTCGGTGGAGCGCGGCGTCAGCAGCTGCGCGATCTGTACCGCGCGCAGGCCCGCACTGTGTTCGGCGAGGCGTTCGACGTCGTCCTCGTGCATGCCCGGATCGACCTTGCGGATCACGGCCGCGCGCTCGTCGAGATCGGGCAGCGGCACCTCGATCGCGGCGACGCGCGGATTCGCCACGAGCTTCGCATTGAGCTCGGCCAGCGATTCGCTGAGCAGGAACACGACATTGTCCTTGGTCTCGAGCTCGGGGCTCATCGACCAGCGATGCAGCCGGATCGCATTCATGCGATCCGCATGCGAGAGGAAGTTTTCCTCGCCGGGCGGCGCGATGCTGCCCGCGTAGCTCACGATCAGCGCGGCGCTGTGGCGCAGCAGGATTTCGTGTTCGATGTCGGCGAGCGCCTCCTCGGGCGGCTTGTTCGGCCGCACCGGTTCGGTACCGAGCGTGCTCGTGCGCTTGGCATAGCGCACGCCCGCCGATGGGTCGTAGACGATGATCGTGTCCTTGTTGTCCTTGAGCAGCACTTCGCTGAGGAATTCCACGAGCGAATGGAACGTGTCGCCGTGAAGGATCTCGTCGAACACGTTGTGATGCAGGATGAACATCGACGCTTCGCCGCCGACGTATTTGCGCCGGACCGTCTCGGCCCAGCGCGGCAAGGGTGTCGCTGCTGCAGGTCGCGCTGTGGCCATGATGTCTCCTTACATCTGCTTGCCGGCGGCCGCCTGGGCGGCGCGCTGGCGCTTGATCTCGTCGAGCTGCGCGCGCGCCGTGATCGAACCGGACTGCTGGCGCAGCTTGTCGAGGCGCACGTCGAGATCGGAGTCGCGCAGTTCCTTGCCGAGATTGGCTTCGGAGATCGTGTTCTTGATGTGATCGC